>NZ_JBEXXN010000007.1:0-153772 GCF_040630445.1 Streptomyces sp. NPDC005805 | reverse complement strand
AGTCCTCGGGATGGATCAGGGAGGCCAGTTCGGAGCCGACGAGTTCCTCCGCGTCCCGGCCGTAGACCTTGGTGGCGGCGGGTGAGACGTAGCGCCCGGGGTGCGACTGACCTCCTACGACCGGCTGGAGGCGGCCAAGTGGCTGCGCGTCGACGAACTCTCCGTCGACCTCGGCGGCGCCGACGTCCGGGCCGACTACCTCTCCTCCGGCCGGGTCAGCGACCGGCGCACCGTCAGCGAACTCGCCGCCGCGCACGACCCCGGCCCCGGCAGGCGCACCGTCGCCGCGCTCAACGCCGACTTCTTCGACATCAACGAGACCGGCGCACCCCAGGGCGCCGGCATCCGCGACGGGCGCCTCACCCAGTCGCCCGCCCCCGGTGCCCACCGGGCCGTCGGCATCGGACCCGGCGCCGCCGGACGCGTCCTCCAGCTCTACTTCGACGGCACCCTCACCCTGCCCGGCGGCGCCACCCGCCCCCTCGCCGGCTACAACGCGGCCAACGTCCCGCCCGGAGGCATCGGCCTCTACACCCCCGACTGGGGCGACGCGGACCGCGCGCTCACCGTCGACACCGCCACACCCGTCGCCGAAGCCCTCGTCCGCGACGGCCGCGTGGTCTCCGTCGGCGACCGGCCCGGCAGTGGACCGGTCCCCGCCGGGGCCACCGTCCTCACCGGCCGCGAGGCCGGTGCCACCGCGCTCCTCGCCCTGCGCCCCGGCGACCCCGTCACCACCGAGTACCGGCCCCGCACCGACGGCGGCCCGGTACCCCGCACGGCGGTCGGCGGACGCGAACTCCTCGTCGTCGACGGCGTCCCGCAGGACCACGAGGGCACCGGCAACAACGCCACCGCGCCCCGCACCGCCGTCGGCTTCTCCGCCGACGGCCGGCGGATGCACGTCGTCACCGTCGACGGCCGCCAGGCCGACAGCGGCGGGGTCACCCTCACCGAACTCGGCCGGATGATGCGGCAGGCCGGCGCCCGCAACGCCCTCAACCTCGACGGCGGCGGCTCCTCCACCCTCCTCGCCCGCGTCCCCGGCACCGACACCCTCCGCACCGAGAACAGCCCCTCGGACGGCAGCGAGCGGACCGTGCCCAACGGCCTGGCCCTCACCGTCCCCGACGGCAGCGGCCGGCTGCGCGGCTACCACGTGGAGACCGCGATGCCCGCCGCCACCGCGCCCACCGCCGACCCCGTCCGCGGCGGCCACCCCGAGCGCGTCTTCCCCGGCCTCACCCGCCGCCTCACCGCCGCCGGCCACGACGAGACCTACGGCCCCGCCGCCGGCGCACCCCGCTGGCGGGTCCACACCCCGTCCGTCGGACGCGTCGACGAGGACGGGGTCTTCCGCGCCGGACGGGGCGGCAGCACCGAGATCACCGCCGTCCGGGGCGCGGCCCGCGGCGGCACCCTGCTCACCGTCCTCGGCCCCCTCGCCCGGATCGAGCCCACCACGCGGCGCGTCGCCCTCGCCGGCACCGGCGCGACCGGTGCCTTCGGCGTCCTCGGCCGCGACGCCCAGGGCAACAGCGCCCCCGTCGAACCGGACGACATCCGCCTCGACTACGACCGGCTCCTCTTCGACGTCCGCCCGGACGGCCAGGGCTCGTTCACCGTGCGGGCACGGGCCGCCGCCGGTGCGGCCGGCACCGTCACCGCGACCGTCGCCGGGCACCGGACCGTGGTCGGGGTGAGCGTCGGCCTCACCGAACAGCCCGTCAGCGGCTTCGACGACGCCGCCGCGTGGCGCTTCAGCCACGCCCGCGCGGACGGCGCCCTCGCCGCCACCCCCGACGGCCACACCGGCACCGGCCTGGAACTCACCTACGACTTCACCCGCTCCACCGCCACCCGCGCCGCCTACGCGGCCCCGCCCGCGCCGGTCCCCGTCCCCGGCCAGCCCCAGTCCTTCTCCCTGTGGATCAAGGGCGACGGCAACGGCGCCTGGCCGACGCTCCACCTCAAGGACGCCGCCGGCTCCGACCAGCTGCTGCGCGGCCCGTACGTCACCTGGACCGGCTGGCAGCGGATCACCTTCCCGGTCCCGGCGGGCGCGGCCTTCCCGCTGGCCGTACAGCGCTTCTACCTCGCCGAGACCGCCCCCGCCCGCCAGTACACCGGCCGCATCGTGATCGACGGACTCGACGCCCGCGTCCCGCCGGACGTCACCCTCCCCGAACCTCCGCGCGTCACCGATCCGCTGATCACCACCGGGGCCGCCACCCGGGCCCGGGACTGGCGCTTCGCCGTGATGTCGGACGCGCAGTTCGTCGCCCGCGACCCCGACGGCGAGATCGTGCGCCAGGCCCGGCGCACCCTCCGCGAGATCCGGGCGGCCGGGCCGGACCTGCTGCTCGTCAACGGCGACCTCGTCGACGAGGGCTCCCCGCAGGACCTCGCCTTCGCCCGCCGGGTCCTCACCGAGGAACTCGGCGACCATGTGCCCTGGACCTATGTGCCCGGCAACCATGAGGTGATGGGCGGCCGGATCGACGACTTCACCGCCGAGTTCGGGCCCGCGCACCGGGTGTTCGACCACCGGGGCACCCGCTTCATCACCCTGGACACCTCCCGGCTGAGCCTCCTCGGCGGCGGAATCGGCCAGATCGCCGCCCTGCGCGCCCAGCTGGACGCGGCCGCCGGGGACCGGACCGTCTCCTCGGTGGTGGTCGTGCAGCACGTACCGCCGCGCGACCCGACGGTGCAGAAGGGCAGCCAGCTCGGCGACCGCAAGGAGGCCGCGCTGATCGAGGACTGGCTCGCCGCGTTCCGGCGCGCCACGGGGAAGGGGGCCGCGCTGATCGGCAGCCATGTGGGCGTCTTCCACGCGGCGCGGGTGGACGGTGTGCCGTACCTGATCAACGGCAACGCGGGGAAGAACCCCGCCGGCCCGGCGGGGGAGGGCGGCTTCACGGGCTGGTCCCTCGTCGGCGTCGACCGTGTGAGCCCCGCCGAACAGGCCGCCGCCCGCCGCGCCCCGTGGGGCCCCGGCCCCGACTGGATCTCCGTCCAGACCCGCGCCCACACGGACGAACTCCGGCTGGACGCGCCACCCTCCCCGCGCCCCGGGGAGACGGCCACCGTGACCGCGACCGTCCGCCAGGGCACCCGCCAGGTCCCGGCCCGATGGCCCCTGAGCGCCGACTGGACGGGCTCACCCACCCTCCACCTCGGCCCGCGCCCCGCCGAGGCGCACCGCCACCACGTCGCCTCCTTCGACCCGTCGACGGGCCGCCTCACCGCGCTGCGACGGGGCGCGTTCACCCTCACGGTGAGGGTGAACGGGACGGCGACCGAGGTGGCGGTGACGGTGGCCCCGACGCCGGGGGCGGATCGCGCGACGGCCGGACCCGCCCCGCTGGTGACGGCCGGGCCCACGGGCCCCGTCCCGTATGCGACCACCGGGCCCACAGCCCCCGCCCCGCTGGTGACGGCCGGGCCCACGGCCCCCGTCCCGTACGCGACCACCGGCCCGCCGGCACGACCACGCCCGCGCGCCCTCGCCACCGGCTCCGCCGACTGACCCCCGTGCGCTCCTCGGCGGGGCCCCGGCGTCCCGGGGCGACGACAGGGCGCTCCCGCCGCTACCCCCGGACGCCCGACCCCGGTCCGCCGACGCCCGACCCCGGTCCACCGAGGGCCAGTCCGGGGACGCCGGGGTCCCCGAAGTGGCGTTCCACCTCGGCCCGGGAGACCCCCGCCAGTGCGGACGGCGACCACTTCGGCGACCGGTCCTTGTCGATCACCTGCGCCCGGATGCCCTCCATCAGGTCCGGCGAGGCGAAGGACGCGCACGACACCCGGAACTCCTGCTCCAGCACGGCCTCCAGACTGTCCAGCTCCCGGGCGCGCCGCATCGACTCCAGCGTCACCTTCAGCGCACGCGGCGAGCGCTCCGCCAGGGTGTCCGCCGCCTCGGCGGGGCCGTGGCCGCCGTGGGCCAGGAGCCGACCGGTGATCTCCTCCACCGTGTCCGCCGCGAAGCAGTCGTCGATCCAGGCGCGGGCGTCCGCGAGCCGGCCCTCCGGCGCGGGCCGCGCGTACCGCCGTACCGCCTCGGCCGGGCCGTGCGCGGCGACCGCCGACACCAGCTCCGCGAGCCGCTCCGACGGCACATGGTGGTCCGCCAGCCCCAGGGCGATCGCGTCCCCGGCCCCCACCGCGTTCCCCGTCAGCGCCAGATACGTGCCGAGTTCGCCCGGCGCGCGGCTCAGCAGCCAGGTGCCGCCGACGTCGGGCACGAAGCCGATCGCGGTCTCCGGCATCGCGACCCGGGAGCGCTCGGTGACGATCCGTACGCCGCCGTGCGCGGCGACCCCGACCCCGCCGCCCATCACGATCCCGTCCATCAGGGCCACATAGGGCGTGGTGAGCCGGGCGATGCGCGCGTTGAGGCGGTACTCGTCGCGCCAGAAGCCGATCGAGGCCCGCCCGCCGGCGCGCGCGTCGTCGTGGATGGCCCGGATGTCGCCGCCCGCGCACAGTCCCCGCTCGCCCGCGCCCGAGACCACGACCGCCTCGATCGCCTCGTCCCGCTCCCAGGCGCCGAGCGCCGCGTCGAGGGCGCGGACCATGGGGTGGGTGAGGGAGTTGAGCGCGCGCGGCCGGTTGAGCACGGCGTACGCGGTCCGGCCCTCGGCGCGCAGCAGGACGGGGTGCTCGGTCTCGTCGGGGGCCATGCCGCCGTCCTTCCATGAAGCGGGGGTTCCGGTCGCGGGACGCGTCGCCCGGACGCACAGCCAGGCCGTGTCGCCGGTCGCCTTGCCCGGACGCACAGCCCGGACGCGCCGGAGCTGCCGCGCACATCCTCGCGCACCGGCGGCGCGCACCCCGCCGCCGGGTCACGTTTGGACGGCGATGGCGCCCCGGGGCTCGGCGCGCGGGCCGACCCCGTACAGACTGCGAGGGCAGGGCCGCCATACTGGACGGTCACGGGAGGGCGAACGGCGGCGACGGGGGCGGCGGCAGGAGATGGCGGAAACCAGGCTGGTCCAGGGCCGGTACCGGCTGCTCGATCTCATCGGGCGCGGGGGCATGGGCGAGGTGTGGCGGGCACGCGACGAGTCCCTCGGGCGGCACGTCGCCGTCAAGTGCCTCAAGCCCATGGGCCGTCAGCCCGACCAGGCCTTCGGCGACGTCCTGCGCGCCCGGTTCCGCCGCGAGGCCCGGGTCGCCGCGGCCCTCCAGCACCCCGGGGTGACCGTGGTCCACGACTTCGGCGAGGACGACGGCGTCCTGTACCTGGTCATGGAACTGCTGGAGGGGCGCAACCTCAGCCAGCTGATGGAGGAGCAGAAGCAGCGCCCGCTGCCCGTCGAGGACGTCGTCGACATCGCCGACCAGCTCGCCGGCGCCCTCGCCTACACGCACGAACAGGGCATCGTGCACCGCGACCTGAAGCCCGCCAACATCATGCGCCTGACCGGGGGCACGGTGAAGATCTGCGACTTCGGCATCGCGCGCCTCGGCGAGGACATCGGCTTCAGCGCCAAGCTCACCGGCACCGGCATCGCCATGGGCACGCCCCACTACATGTCGCCCGAGCAGATCGGCGGCGGCTCCGTCGACCACCGCAGCGACCTGTACTCGCTCGGCTGCGTCCTCTATGAACTCGCCACCGGGGCACCGCCGTTCGACCTGGAGGACACCTGGTCCATCCTGGTCGGCCACCGCGACACCCCGCCCGCGCCGCTGCGCGAGCTCCGCGAGGAGATCCCCGCCTACCTGGAGCGGGCCGTCCTCGACCTGCTCGGCAAGACGCCCGAGGACCGGCCCGCCGACGCGGGGGAGCTGCGCCGCCGGATCGCCGGGGGCCGCCCGTCCGGCACGGGCGGTGCGCCGACGGTGCCCGGGCCGCGGGCCACCGGTCCGGACGGGTCCGGGGCGCTGCCCGCCTGGGCGCGGGGGATGACGGGCGGGCCCAAGGCCCTCGGCGGCTCCGGCGCGGTCCCCGTGGACCCGGCCGGCGCCGCGGTCCTGACGGGCCCCTGGACCGGCCCGCCGGCCGGGCCCGCCCCCGGCCTGCCCGGCCCCGCCACCCAGGACGGCTCGCTCCCGCCCCCGGGCCCCGACGCCCGGCACACCGCGCACACCCCGGCCGGGAGCGCCGGGGCGGGCGCGCCCACGCCGGCGCACGGGGCCGGCGGCGGCCCGGACCCGGGCGCGGGGGACCGCTCCGCCCCGGCGACCGCCGGCGGTTCCGGCACACCCGGCGACGGCACGGCCCACCCCGGCCCCGCCCCGACCGGCTCCCACACCACCCCGGCCGTGAACGGCCCCGCCGGAACCCACGGCCCCGCCGGGACGCAGAGCACCGCCGGAACTCATGGCACCCCCGGAACCCACGGCCCCGCCGCGACGGCCGTCGCGCCCGCCGCCACCGCCGCGTACGGGCCCGGCCGGGGCACACCGCCGCCGGAGCTGCTGGCCGCGCTCGCCAACCGGCACGCCGCCGGCGTCAGCCTGGGCCGTCTCGGGCGCTGGGCCGAGGCGGAGGAGGTGCACCGCGCGGTCGTCGCCGAACGTGCCGGACTCCTCGGCGCCGACCACCCCGACACCCTGGCCGGCCGCTACGAGATCGGCGTCGCCCTCAGCCGCACCGGCCGGGCGGCCGCCGCCCTGGGCGAGTTCGCCGAGGTCGTCGCCGGCCGGGAGCGGGCCCTCGGCCCGGACCACCCGGCGACCCTCGCCGCCCGCCAGGAGACCGCCTACGTGCTCGGCCAGACGGGCCGCCACGAGGAGGCCCACCGGGTGTACGAGCAGGTCGTCGCGGCGCGCGAGCGCAGCGCCGGGCCCGACCACCCCGACACCCTGCGCTGCCGTCACAACCTCGCCTTCACCCTCGGCCGGCTGGGCCGGATCGAGGAGGCGCACCGCACGGCGCACCAGGTCGCCGAGGCACGCGCCCGGGTCCTCGGCCCGGCCCACCCCGACACCCTGGCCACCCGCTACGAGGTCGCCCACGCCCTCGGCCGCCTGGGCCGCTGGGCCGAGGCCCTCGGCACCTACCGCGATGTCGCCGCCGCGCGCGCCACCACCCTGGGACCCGACCACCCCGACACCCTCGCCGCCCGCTACGAGACGGGCATCAGCCTCGGCCGGCTGGGGCGCAGCGCCGAGGCCCTGGACCTGTTCCGGGTACTGGTCGACGACCGCACCCGGATCGACGGGCCCCTGCACCCGGAGACCCTGCGCGCCCGCCACACCCTGGGTGTCAACCTCGGCCGGCTCGCCCGCTGGCAGGAGGCCCTCACCCAGGCGCGGGAGGTGAGCGCGCTGCGGGAGCGGGTCCTCGGCCCGGAGCACCCGGACACCCTGGTCAGCCGCCGGGAGGTGGCCGTCGGGCTCGGCTGGCTGGGCCGCTGGCACGACGCGTACGCCCTGTACCGGGAGGTCGCGGCGGCGCGCGAACGCGTCCTGGGGCCCGGCCACCCGGACACCCTCGCCAGCCGGAACGACGAGGCCCACTGCCTGGAGCAGCTCGGCCGCCACGCGGAGGCGGTCGACGTCTACCGCCACGTCGCCACCCTCCGCGCCGCCCCGCCCCCGCCCCGGCCGTGACGCCCCCGGACGCGGCGGGACCGGACGGCATGCCCTAGGGTCCCGCCATGCCCGCACACGCCACGTACGACGCCGTCATCGTCGGAGGCGGCCACAACGGCCTGGTCGCCGCCGCCTATCTCGCCCGCGCCGGGCGGTCCGTGCTCCTGCTGGAGTGCCGGGAGAACACCGGCGGGGCCGCCGTCTCCACCCGGCCGTTCGCCGGAGTCGACGCCCGTCTCTCCCGGTTCTCGTACCTCGTCTCGCTCCTCCCCGGAAAGATCGTCCGCGACCTCGGGCTGGACTTCGCCGTGCGCAAGCGCACCGTCTCCTCCTACACCCCCCACGGCAGCGGCGGCCTGCTCGTCGGCGGCCCCGGCACGGCGGACTCCTTCGCCCGGCTGACCGGCGGTGACCGGGAGTACGCGGCCTGGGAGGAGTTCTACGGGACGACCCGCCACGTCGCCGAGCGGGTGTTCCCGACCCTCACCGAGCCCCTGCCGGACCGCGGCGAACTGCGGGCGCGGGTCGGCGACGGGAGCGCCTGGCGGATGCTGTTCGAGGAACCGATCGGCACGGCCGTCGAAGAACGCTTCAGCCACGACCTGGTGCGCGGCGTGGTGCTCACCGACGCCCTGATCGGCACCTTCGCCGACGCCCATGACCCGGACCTGCGCCAGAACCGCTGCTTCCTCTACCACGTCATCGGCGGCGGCACCGGCGACTGGGACGTGCCGGTGGGCGGGATGGGGGCCCTGACCGACGCCCTCGCGGGCGCGGCCCGCGCCGCCGGGGCCGAACTGGCCACCGGCCACGAGGTGACCGGCGTCGCGACCGACGGCACCCGCGCCGAGGTCACCTTCCGCACCGGCGACGCCGAGGGCACGGTCGGCGCCCGGCACGTCCTGGTGGGCGCCGCACCGCAGGCGCTCGCGGAACTCCTCGGCGAACCGGCCCCGGAGCCGCCCGAGGGCGCGCAGCTCAAGGTCAACATGCTGCTGCGCCGCCTCCCGCGCCTGCGGGACCGCTCGGTCGACCCGGCGGACGCCTTCGCCGGCACCTTCCATGTCTCCGAGGGGTACGAGCAGCTGGCCGCGGCCCACCGGGAGGCGTCGGCCGGCCGGCTGCCGTCCCACCCGCCGTCGGAGATCTACTGCCACTCCCTGACCGACCCGTCCATCCTCGGCCCGGAGCTGGTGGCCCGGGGCCACCAGACCCTGACCCTGTTCGGACTGCACACCCCCGCCCGGCTGTTCGCCGAGGACAACGAGTCGGCCCGGTCCGCCCTGCTCGCGGCCACGCTCGCCGAACTCGACTCCCATCTCGACGAGCCGATCGCCGACTGCCTCGCCCTCGACGAGAACGGCGAGCCGTGCATCGAGGCCAAGACGCCGCTGGACCTGGAACGTGAACTGCGGCTGCCCGGCGGGCACATCTTCCACCGCGACCTGTCCTGGCCCTACGCCACGGCGGAGACCGGCCGCTGGGGCGTGGAGACCGCGCACGCCAATGTGCTGCTGTGCGGGGCGGGCGCGGCGCGCGGCGGCGGTGTCAGCGGGGTGCCCGGCCACAACGCGGCCATGGCGGTCCTCGGCCACTGAGGCCCCCGGCGGGACCGGGCCGAAGCCCCGGCCCGGTCCCGCCCCACCCTCGGCCCCCTGGCCGGGACCGGCCCGCCCCGCTCAGTCCCGGGACGCCGTCCAGCCTGCCGCCGTCAGCCGGGCCGCGTCCCCGGGACGGGACTCGTCGAAGAGCGCCCGGCCCCGCGCGTCCTCCACGCGCAGCCCGTCCGCGTACACCCCGCGCCCCGCGTACAGCCGGTCCGTCGCGTACCGCCAGCGCAGCACGACCGGCGCCGCACCCCATCCGCTGAGGTCGGCGCGGACCCGGTGCCATACGCGGCCCGACCAGCCCGAGGCCGTACCGGACGGGTGGTCCCGCCCGGTGCCGTCCGGGCCCGTGCTCGCGAACGGCACCGGGCGCCAGGTCGCGCCGCCGTCCGCCGAGCCCTCCAGGAAGCAGACGTCGGCACCCGGTTCGGTGTCCCACCACAGCGAGCAGCGCAGCCGGTCCGCGCCCGGACCGAGGGAGGGCAGGGTCAGCGTCGCCTCCGCCTGCCCCTTCGGCGCGGCGAACCACGCCGTGCGCCCGTGCACCGGCCGGACGGGCACGGCCCGCGCCATGTGGTCCGCCGCCGCCACCCGTGGCGCGCTGCCGGAACGCCAGCTGCGCACCGGGTGCACGGAGTTGCCCAGCACGATCAGGAACGAGTCGGTCGTCGGGTCCAGGACCATGCTGGTGCCCGTGAACCCGGTGTGGCCGGCGCTGCGCGGGGTGGCCATCGCGCCCATGTACCAGTGCTGGTAGAGCTCGAAGCCGAGACCGTGCTCGTCACCGGGGAAGTCCGTGTTGAAGTCGGTGAACATCAGCTCCACGGACGCGGCGGAGAGGATGCGCGCCCGGCCGTAGATCCCGCCGTTGAGCAGGGTCCGGGCGAGGACCGCGAGGTCCCAGGCGCAGGAGAACACCCCGGCGTGCCCGGCGACCCCGCCGAAGCTGTACGCGTTCTCGTCGTGCACCTCACCCCACACCAGCCCGCGTTCCAGACCCGACCAGGGCAGCCGGGCGTCCTCGGTGGCCGCGATCCGCGGCCGCCACTCGGCGGGCGGGTTGAAACGGGTGCGGTCCATACCGAGCGGAGCGGTGATCTCGTCCCGGAGCAGTGCGTCCAGCGGCCGGCCGGTGACCTTCTCCAGCACCAGCTGGAGGGAGATCAGATTGAGGTCCGAGTACAGATAGCGGGTGCCCGGGGCGTGCGCCGGGGCCTCGTTCCACAGCAGCCGCAGCCGGCCCTCCTGCGTCGGCTCCTTGAACAGCGGGATCCAGGACCGGAAGCCGGAGGTGTGCGTGAGCAGCTGCCGCAGGGTGATGTCCTGCTTGCCCGCCCCGGCGAACTCCGGCAGATACGCGGCGACGGGAGCCTCCAGCTCCAGCCTCCCGCGCTCGATCTGCTGCACCGCCAGGATCGAGGTGAACAGCTTGGACACCGACGCCAGGTCGAAGACGGTGTCCCGGCGCATCGGGATCTGCTCCCCGGCCGGCAGCTCGACGGCCGTGTCGGTCACCTCGTCGTACGCCGAGTAGCGCAGCGCCTGCCCGATCGCCCGGTGCAGGGCCACCGTGCCGCCCCGGCCCGCGAGCAGCACCGCGCCCGCGTACCACGGGTGGTCGGGGGAGGGGTGCAGAAAGGTCTCGGCGTCGGCCACCAGCTGGTCCAGATGGGGCGCGAGCAACCCCGCCCGCTCCGGCGAACCGTGCCGCAGGGTGGGCCGGGGACGGCCACCGCCCCCGGCGCCGCCGGAGGAGTCGGCCGCCTCGGCGGCGGTGTCGGCGAAGGGAACGGAGGCGAGCGTGAGCGCGCCGCCCAGCGCCAGCACCCCGCGTCCCAGTCCTCGACGGCTGATGGCTCTGCTCCCCACGTCGGCTGAAGCCCCGGAATCCTCGGTCATACGGAATCCTCCCTGAAAGAATCTTTCGGATCTTCCGCGACAGGTGAAACTTTCTTGCCGAGTCCGTGGACTGTCAACCACCCGGGCAGATGTGACGGAACGTCAGCGGGCACGCCGACGGGGGCGGGGTGCGCCTCGCCGCACCCCGCCCCCGCCGCTGCCGACCGCCCGGCTCAGCGCCGTTCGCGTACGCGCACCACCTCCAGCGCCGGCGAGGAGAGGATGTCCCGCTCGCAGAACCGCGAGGTCACCCAGCGCTCACCCGCGTACAGCGCGGTCTGGTCCCGGTAGTGGGCCGAGGCCGGGTTCGAGGACTGCGCGTAGGTCAGCAGGGTCCGCGCCACCGGGCACCGCCCGCCGTCCCAGCCCACCGCCTGGATGTGGCTGGACCCGGCCGAGACCTCCCGGTACCCGCCCCGGCCCGCGTCCCACACCGCCTCGATCTTGTTCCAGACGCCCAGGCTCTCCGTCCCGCCGTGCACGGGGTACACCTTCCCGCCCCGCTCCACCGACTGGTGGCGCCCCAGCGGCGCGTCCAGCGCGATCCCCGCGGCCCGGAGTTCACCGACCGCGGCGGTCAGCGCCGCCGCGAAGCCGGGCGCGGCCGTGTTCAGGGTGTTCGGTGTGGCCACCGGCTCGGCCGCCGAGAACGGCGTCCGCCACAGCTCCGCCGCCGGGACCGAGGCCGTGAGCTTCCGCCAGAACCGGTCGAAGAGCAGGGCGCCCCGGCTGCCGGTGTCCATCCGCCCGTCCCACCGCTCCAGCGCCCCGCACGCCTCGGTGAGCCCGTGCAGGTCACGGCAGGCCCGGACGGTGTCGGCGCGGGCCAGGTCCGCCGCGGGGACCCGGTTGGCGAACTGCTGCCGTGTCAGGTCCCGTACCGTCAGCCCGGCCCGGTCCGCCATCGCGGCCACGTCCTCGACCGCGCCGCGCGTCCGCAGCGAGCGCGGCGTGCCGATGGTCCCGAAGACCCGCTCGTAGCCGGTCACCGGCGTGTCGGCGTTCGCCAGCCAGGCGCTGTCGTTGGAGTTCTCCGCGTACGGGGCGTCCCGCAGCACCGGCATCCGCGACGGGCCGAAGATCCCCGGCTGCACCGCGTCCCGGTCCCGGCCGAGGGCGCAGTCGCCGCGCGCGCCGTCCAGCACCGCCACCCCTGCGAGCGGGTAGGTGAGCTGCCCGAGCGGCGTCGAGCACCGGACGGCCAGCTCGTCCGTGATCCGAGGCAGCACCTGCGACTGGGTGAACAGCGAACCGCCGTGCGCGTCCGCCGCGATCGTGTTCACCCACGGCAGCCCCTGGGTCCGGCGCAGCCCCCGCTCGATGTCCCCCGTGGAGCGCGCCCGGGAGAACGCCAGAGCCGTGTCCGAGGCCCGCAGATTGGCCGCGTTGGGGTCGTGCAGCGCGTACGCGGTCGTCGTGGACCACGGCAGCGGCAGGGTCGGGCCGAGGGAGGTGACGACCGGGCCGTAGCGGGTCCAGTACTGGGTCCGGGTCACCGGCGGCCCGTCCTGCACGGGCACGGTCACGGTCCGCCGGGTCATCCGCTCCCGCTTGCCGTCGACCGTGTACACCGTCGGGTCGGCGGGGTCCAGGGTGAGCTGGTGGACGCTGAGCGGGACACCGGTCGCCACCGTGTGGCTCCAGGCGACCTTCTCGTTGAAGCCGATGCTGATGCCCACCGTCCCGAGCAGCGAGGCGCCCGAGACGTTCAGCTCACCCGGAATGGTCTGCTGCGACTGCCAGAAGCGGCGGCCGCCGTGCCAGGGGTAGTGCGGGTTGCCCAGCAGCAGCCCCCGCCCGTTCGCGGTCACCTCCCCGCTGAACGCGACGGCGTTCGACCCCATGTCGGCCTCCGCCGGGTCGAACGCCTTACGGGCGGCCTCGGCCCACGCCCGTTCCCCGGGCGCGCGGGTCTCCGGAGCCGAGCCCGCGCCGGTGCTCCGCTGCGGGGCGGTGACGGTGGTGGCGGTGGCGGGCGGCTGGGCGGCGGTGATGCCGTCGACGGCCCGGCCCTGGCCGCCGAGCACCGAGACGGCGAACCCCCGGCGGGCGACGTCCAGCGCCGTCACCGGACGCACCCACGCGGCGCGCCGGCAGGCGGGGTCGGTGATCCGGTTCTGCTGCAGCCAGGCGTTGTAGCCGGCCGCCCAGCCGCGCATCAGCTCCTTCACGTCCCGGCCGGGCCCGGCGGGCGCCGGGGTGGCGAGCAGTCTCTCCACCGTCCGGGACTCGCGCACGCCCCGGAAGTACAGGTCGCTGCCGAGATTGGTGCTCGCCGAGGACAGGGCGGTGTCGGGCGGCCCGTCCGGCCCGAAGTGGCGCGAGCGTTCGCCGCGCACCGTCACGAACCCCTCGGCGAGCACGCACACCTGGTCGGCGGCCTGCGCCCAGCCGGTGCCGAAGCCCAGCTCGGCGTAGCCGCGGGCCAGGATGTGCGGGACGCCGTACTCGGTGTAGCGGATGACGGCGGACAGCCCGCCGCCGGAGGGGTGCCGGTCACGGCCGTCGGCGGCGGCCGGCGGTGAGAGCGCGGTCGCGACGGTGGCCAGGGCGACCCCGGCCAGGGCGAACGGCCGGATGCGGGTCCGGAACAACAACGTGCCTCCCAACAGGATTGCGGGCAGGGCGAGTCGGACCATGCAGTCAGCCCCCCGGCCCCCTGTCAACCGTCCGGTCGGTATCCGGCCGCGGA
This sequence comes from Streptomyces sp. NPDC005805, assembly GCF_040630445.1. Classification (NCBI taxonomy): domain Bacteria; kingdom Bacillati; phylum Actinomycetota; class Actinomycetes; order Kitasatosporales; family Streptomycetaceae; genus Streptomyces; species Streptomyces sp. NPDC005805. The sequence goes on along the minus strand of NZ_JBEXXN010000007.1, from coordinate 140,023 downwards.
GGCGCGTCTTCCGCGCGCAGGACGGCCCCGGGCGGCCCCGGCCGGCGGGCGACGGGCAGGCGCTCCCCGCACCGGCGGGGGCGGTCCGGGCGCCCAACAGGCCGGGTGCGGGCGGCGCGCCGATACTGAGGGGACGAGCGCCCAGCTCCGAAGGAGGAGACCCATGCCCGCTCAGCCCACCGATCCCGCCGTCGCCGCTTTCGTGGACGCCGTCAACGCCGGTGACCGCGAGGCGTTCCACGCCGTGCTGACGGAGAACGCGACGATGTCGGACGACGGCTCCGAGCGCGACCTCGAAGCCTGGACCGACAAGGAGATGTTCTCCTCCAACGGGCGCATGGAGATCGAGGAGACCGGCCCGGACGGGCGCTCCTTCACCGCGCTCTACACCAACGACACCTGGGGCGGGATGCGCACCCGCTGGACGTTCACGGTCACGGACGGCAAGGTCAGCCGCTTCGAGACCGGCCAGGCGTAGCGGCCCCGGCCGCCGGGTCGGCCTGTACCCGGCCCGGCCGCCGGACCACCCGCGTCCCGCGGCCCGGTGGTCTCAGCTTGCGCGCAGGTCCACGATCCGCCGGATCTTGCCGACCGAGCGCTCCAGGGTCTCCGGGTCCACGATCTCCACCGCCACCGAGACCCCGATGCCGTCCTTGACGGCGGCCGCCAGGGCCCGGGCCGCCTCCGCGCGCTGGTCCGGGGTGGCCGCCGCCCGGGCCTCGGCGCGCACGGTCAGCGCGTCGAGCCGCCCCTCGCGGGTCAGCCGCAGCTGGAAGTGCGGCGCGATATGGGGCGTGCGGAGCACCAACTCCTCGATCTGCGTCGGGAAGAGGTTCACCCCGCGCAGGATCACCATGTCGTCGCTGCGGCCCGTCACCTTCTCCATCCGCCGGAACGGCCGCTCCGTGCCGGGCATCAGCCGGGTCAGGTCCCGGGTGCGGTAGCGGACGACCGGCATCGCCTCCTTGGTGAGCGAGGTGAACACCAGCTCGCCCTCCTCGCCCTCGGGCAGCACCTCGCCCGTCAGCGGGTCGACGATCTCGGCGAGGAAATGGTCCTCCCACACGTCCAGATGACCGTCCTTGGCGGTGACGAACTCCTGCGCCACCCCCGGGCCGATCACCTCCGAGAGCCCGTATATGTCGACCGCGTCGATCGCGAAGCGCTCCTCGATCTCCCGCCGCATCTCCTGCGTCCACGGCTCCGCGCCGAAGACGCCCACCCGCAGCGAGGTGCCGCGCGGGTCGACGCCCTGGCGCTCGAACTCGTCCAGCAGGGTCAGCATGTACGAGGGCGTGACCATGATGATCTCGGGGCGGAAGTCCTGGATCAGCCGCACCTGGCGGGCACTCATGCCACCGGAGGCGGGGACCACCGTGCAGCCGAGCCGCTCGGCGCCGTAGTGCGCGCCGAGGCCGCCGGTGAACAAGCCGTAGCCGTAGGCGACATGGACGGTGTGGCCCGGCCGGGCGCCCGCTGCGCGCAGCGAGCGGGCTACGACCTCGGCCCAGGTGTCGAGGTCGCGCTCGGTGTAACCGACCACCGTCGGCTGCCCGGTGGTCCCGCTGGACGCGTGGATGCGGCGCACCTGCGAGCGGTCGACGGCGAACATCCCGAAGGGGTAGTGGTCCCGCAGATCCGACTTGGCGGTGAACGGGAACCGCGCCAGGTCGGCGAGCGTACGGCAGTCCTCCGGGCGCAGCCCCGCCTTGTCGAAGGCGGCACGGTAGAAGCCGACGTTCTCGTACGCGTGTCCCAGGGTGGCCCGCAGCCGCTCCAGTTGGAGGGCCTCCAGCTCCGCGCGCCCGAGCCGTTCCGCCGCGTCCCGCAGGTCCGTCATCCGCTCGCTCCCGTTCCGACCCGTTCCGACGTGCCACGGCGGGCGGGCGACCGATCATTCGGTCGCCGCCGTGGGGATCAGTTACTCAACCCGCGCTCGGGTCCGTCAAGGGATCGGGCCGCATCGGCGCGGCCGGCCGCCCCCGGCCGCGGTGGGGCGGCGCGCGGGGGTGCGGGCGCGCGGAGGGCGTGCGTCCGCTCGCCGTGCCGGACACGTCCCGTGCCCTGTCCGTCACACCCCGGCGTCGCTACGCTGGCCCACGAGCCGTTGCGGGAGGAGCAGGACGTGACCGACAGCACCATCACCAGCACCGCGCAGATGCCGTCCGGCTGGGACAAGCCGGAGCTCGACCTGAGCGCCGCCGACTGGCGGTCGGGCAGCCAGGGGGCGGGTGACGTCCAGATCGCCTTCGTGGAGGGGTTCATCGCCATGCGGAACGCCGCGCGGCCGGAGAACCCGTCGCTGATCTTCACCCCGGCCGAGTGGCACGCGTTTGTGCTCAACGCGCGTGACGGGGAGTTCGACCTCACCTGACCGCGCCCGCCCGCCGAGCCGTCTGCCATGTCGACCCGGCCCGACTCGGGCCCGCGCCGCAGGTCCGGCTTCGGCGGGGTCCGCCGCCGTCGGGTGCGCACCGTCCGGCGCGGGCGGGTCCGGGCCCCGGCCCGGCGGAGTCGCGTGGTCCAGATCCGCGCCGTGGGACTGGACCCGGCCCCGCCGCCCGGCGGACGGCTCCGAGCCGGAACGGCCCCCGGCCGTTCCGGCTCGGAGCCGTCAGGCCGAGGTCGGGGTCGCCGGCTGGCCCGCCCCCGTGGCCGTGCCCGGGCGTTCGATCGCCTGGCGGGCGTGCTCGCCCGGGGCGCGGCCCGTGAGGGAGGAGACCGGGGCGGTGCCCGGGAGCTGCTGGCCCCGGTCCGGCGCGGTGCCGGGCGCCGGGGACGGCGCCGCCGCCGCGTGCATCGCCGCCCGCCCCCGCAGCCGCTGCCCCGCCGCCTCGTCCAGGGTGACCGGCCGCTCCAGCCGGGCGGCCAGCCGGCCCGCCTCCCGGCCGAGCGCCGCCACGTCCTCCCACGGCAGCCGGACGACGAGACGGACCTCCGCCTCCCCGTCGGGAAGGGCCTGGACCGAAGGACCGACCGGGACCGGGCCGACCGGGCTGACGCTGTCGTTCATGGGCTGTTCCTCACCTGTGGGGTACGGGCGCGGCCGGGGAACCGCCGCGAGGCGCTGCTCCTCGTGGGAATCCGGTTGCGCCCACTGGTACGCGCCCCCGACCCCCGGCGTTCACCCGGCGACGGCACGGCCCCGGGAGCCGTCGGCCCCGACTCGGCCGGGCCCCGTCCGCCACGTACCATGGCGGTTATGTCGTTTCTCCGCCGCCGCAGCGCCGCCACACCCGCGGGTCCGGACTTCGATGTCCTGGCCATGGATCCGGGGGACTGGCCCGGGAACCTGGGCGCGGGTCTGCTGCCCGCCCCCGACGGCACCTGCCAGGGCGTGTTCCTGCGGTACGACCTCTTCGGCGGCCGCGGCCCCGCGATGATCATCGGCAATCTGCCCGAGGGCTCCCCGGCGCGCGAGGTCGAGGAGGGGGAGATCCCCTTCGAGGTCGCCCAGCTCCTGATCGCCCTGGAGAACGACGAGCCCGTCCATGTCACCGGCGTCGAGGACACCCCGGTGATGCAGGGCGACAACCTGCTGATCGTCCGGCGGATCAAGCTCTCCGAATCACGTATCTCCTGCGTCCAGTTCGACCGCAGCGACAACGTCCTGGTGACCATCGCGAGCTGGGACCGGCCGATCACCGACGACCTCTACGCGCTGCTCAAGCCGCTGCCCGCGGAGCTGTTCCAGCAGGCGTGATGCCATGCCGACGGGCCCGCGCAGGCTGCGCGGGCCCGTCACCGTACCGGCCCGCGGCTACACCCCGGCCGCGTGCGTCCCCACCACCGGAGCCTGGGCCCGGGCCGTCCCCGGGGCCGGCAGGGTCAGGCGGAACGCCGAGGTCCCGATGCCCGAGGGCACACCCAGGCGGGACGGCAGCGCGACCCCGACCCTCAGGTCCTCCTCCCGGTAACGGCGCGTCCCCCGGTGCCAGTTGAGGATCCCCGCGAGCCAGTCCTCCAGCTCCCGCACATACGCGTCCAGCGCCCCGCGGGCCGCCCCGTCCAGGCCGAAGTCCTCGCAGAGCACCGGCAGTTGGTGCTCCTTGACATGCAGGAACTCCCGCAGCCGCGAGTCCATCAGATCGGCCGTCATCGCCGCCGCCGTCGGATGGTCGCAGTCGAAGAAGGTCTGCACCACCAGCACCGCGTTGTGGACCTCCCCCTCGTACTCGATCTCCTTCTGGTAGGAGAACAGGTCGTTGAGGAGGCACGCGTAGTCCATCGCCGCGTGCTCCAGGCTCTCGATCGTGCCGCTCGCCAGCACCCCCGGCGGCAGCGCGCTCCGGTGGCGCAGCCGGGCCAGGCTCATCGTCATGTCCGAGCCGAAGGTCAGCCGGCGCATCTCGATGTAGTCCACCGGGTCGGGGACCCGGTGCTGGGCCTGGTTGTGCAGCTCCCACAGCCAGCTGTCGAGCATCAGCTCCACGGTCCGCCGCAGCGCGGCCCGCGCCGTCTCCGGCATCGGCTCCGCCGTGCGCGCCCACAGGTCGGCGAGGCCGCGCTCCATCGGGGAGACCGCCAGGGCCGCACCCGCCGCCGGGTCCTCGACGGGCATGCACTCCTTGAGGCGCTCGGTCGCGGCCTTCGCCCCCAGCAGATCGCGCGGCCGGCCGTAGGCCACCGGGTAGTAGTCGTCCCCGTAGGTGCCCCAGGTCAGCCACTCGGCGCTGAGCACCAGCTCCTCCGCGGTGGCGTCCGGGTCCAGGCCGGCCGAGCAGAGGGCGAAGTCGTAGCCCGCGAGCTTGCGCTCGTCCCAGATGTCGTCCAGCAGGCCCATCCGGCCCGCCCAGGCGATCGACTCGGCCCGGGCGTGGGCGTGGTGGGGGCTGAGGGAGAGCGGGAAGGGCAGCGCGAAGTCCGGCAGCGGGGACGGCCCGACCTGCCGGGGCTGGTGGGCCAGGGTGCGCAGCCGCGCCGCCGCGGGCCGGCCGAACACGTTCCGGATGTCGAGGGCGGACATGCCCAGCGGGGCCGCGCCCGGCGCCGCCGCCCCGTCCACCAGGCCCTCGTTCATATAGCGGCTGGAGCGCATGTGCCACTCGTGCCCGCCGGACTGCCAGTCCTGGAGCCCCTTCGCGTACGCGGCGACCGCGGCGCACTCCGCCGGGCTCAGGCCCTTCTCCACACAGAGGGCGGGGACCTCGGTCAGGGCCGTGTTCTCGAACTGCTGCACCCGGGAGGTCAGCAGGTCGTTCACCGCCTCGGCCGCCTCCTGGGTGGTGCAGCCGAGGAAGTGCTCCAGCACCAGGACGCCGTTGCTGTTCTCGCCCTCGTCCTCCACCTCGCGCTGGTAGGAGAAGAGGTCGTTGCGCAGATGGACGCCGTCGGAGAAGGTGTCGCGCAGCACCCGCAGCGGGCGGGAGTGGGCCACCTGCTCCGGCACCTCCGCCCCGGCCGCGTACTCCACCAGACCGGCCGACCAGGGGGCGCCGCCCACCTTGCGGCGCATCTCGATGTACTCGACCGGATTGGCGATCCGGCCCTCGTCGATATTGGACAGCTCCCACAGGGACTCGTTGAGCAGGTTCTCCGTGGCCACCGCGAACCGGGCGCGCCAGGCGGGGGACATGGCCGGCACGGTGCGCGCCCACAGGTCCGCGAGACCGGCCTCCACCGGGTTCTCCGGCTCGGGGACCGCCTGACCGTCCGTCATCGGCATGAACGCCGGGAGCCGGTCCAGATACGCCTTGCCGCCCGCCCGGTCCCGGGTGCGCTTGAACAGCTCCAGGAAGTGGTCGTCGAAGAAGAAGACCCACACGTACCAGTCGGTGACCAGGCTCAGGGCCTCCGCGTCGCAGTCGGGGTGGGTGTAGGCGCACAGCAGCGCGTAGTCGTGCGCCTGGAGGTCGCTCTCCTCCCAGACGCCGGACCCCTCCAGCATGCCCATCCGCCGGGCCCACCCGGTCGTGTGCCGCCGCGCCTCGTCGAGGTGCGGATTGAGCCGGGCCGGGTGGGGGACGTAGAAGTCCGGCAGTGTGAACGGCTGTGCCATCTGAGTACAGGGCCTTTCGACGACGGCCGCGCACGGCGGCGCGGCCCCTTCAGGTCGGCCGAGCCCTACCCTTCGCCCAAGTGGCGCACACATCAGGGCGAATAGTCATATGAGCGACACGCTGCAGGGGTCCATGCGCGGCCCCCGGAGACATACCGCTGCCCCGCCTCCAGGCGGTACGGCGGCGGCGCGAACTCCTGCACGCGGCATCCCGGGAACGCGAAAAGCGCGCCGCGCGCCCGATGTGTGCCGTCGCACACCGGACGCGCAGCGCGCTTCCTCCTCAGGACGCCACCGGGTGGCGTCCGGCGGTCAGCGGGTGCCGACCGCCGCGCGCACCGCCCGGCGGGCCAGTGCGCAGTCGTCGTGCAGCCGGCGCAGCAGCAGCCGCTGCTCCTCCCCGGCCGCCGGGCCCGCCGAGGTGGGCTGACCACCCGTCACCGGCGGCGCCTCGCGCATGGTGCGCTGGACGGCCGTCTCGTAGTGACGGATCTCCCGCGTCAGCACCAGCATCAGGTTGACCAGGAAGGCGTCCCGGGCCGCGTGGCCCTGGCGGTGGGCCAGCCGGATGATCTCCCGCCGGGCCGTGGGGTCGTCCCCGAGGACCGACCACAGGGTGGCGAGGTCGTAGCCCGGCAGGTACCAGCCCGCGTGCTCCCAGTCCACCAGGACCGGACCGGTCGGCGACAGCAGGATGTTGGAGAGCAGGGCGTCGCCGTGGCAGAACTGCCCCAGCCCCTGCCGTCCGCCCGCCTGCGCCAGACCGTGCAGCAGCTTCTGCAGGTCCCCGAGGTCACGGTCGGTGAACAGACCCAGCTCGTGGTAGCGCGAGATCCGCGAACCGTAGTCGAGCGGGGCCTCGAACATCCCGGACGGCGGACGCCAGGTGTTCAGCCGGACGACGGCGCCCAGCGCGGCCAGCACATCGGCGCGCGGCGGGGCCTCGAACGGGTGCCGGGTCAGCGCCGCCGGGCGCCCCGCCATCCGCTCGATCACCAGCGTGCAGTTCTCCGGGTCGGCGGCGATCAGCCGCGGCACCCGGACCGGCGGACGGTGCCGGACGAACGCACGGTAGGAAGCTATTTCGTGCCGCAGCCGCTCGGCCCACGCCGGCGAGTGGTCCAGTAAGCACTTCGCCACGGCGGTGGTGCGCCCGGTCGTCCCGACGATCAGCACGGACCGTCCGCTGCGCCGCAGCACCTGCACGGGCTGGAACTCCGGGCAGATCCGGTGGACCGAGGTGACGGCCTTGCGCAGTTGCGCGCCCTGGGGTCCGGACAGGTCGAGCCTCCCGCTGAGCGGCCGGCCGGGCGCGGCGGCGGGGCGCCGGGCCCGGCCCCCCTGTGCGGGGACGGGGAACGGTCCGGAGCCGGCCGGCGCGGCGGTGCGCTGCTGGAGCCGGGGCGGGGCGGACACGGAGGACGATGCTGTGTACATGGTCGTGACAGATCCCTTCGTGCGCCGACAGGTTGCGCGCGCTCCCCGCCTCATATGCCAGAGGCAGCACCCTGGGGAATGTGCCCCGGTGGACGGGGCGGGGTGGCGCATTCCTACCTGACACCCCGGCGCGGGTGGCACACCATCTGGCGCACCCTGGCGAACCCTGGCGAATAGTCGCCAGGCCCGTGACAGGCCGTTACTGTCAACTCAGCCGAGAACCTGGGGGCTTGACGTGAGCGGAGAACCCAACACCCGCCTCAGCGACCTGTTCGGTCTGACCGGCTGGTCCAAGGGCGAACTCGCGAGACTCGTGAACCGGCAGGCGGCGGCCATGGGCCACCCGCAGCTGGCGACCGACACCTCGCGCGTACGGCGCTGGATCGACATGGGGGAGTCCCCGCGCGATCCCGTGCCCAAGGTGCTGGCGGCGCTGTTCACCGAGCGGCTCGGTCGTGTCGTGACCATCGAGGACCTCGGGTTCGCACGGAGCGGACGAGCAGGGAAGCGGCGGGACGTGCAAGGGGCGGACAACCCCGACGGTCTGCCGTGGGCGCCCGACCGTACGGCGGCGGTCCTCACCGAATTCACGGGAATGGACCTCATGCTCAACCGACGCGGCCTGGTGGGCGCGGGCGCGGCACTCGCCGCGGGCTCAGCACTCAGCAGCGCCATGCACGACTGGCTCAAGACCGACCCCGCACTCTCCCAGGACCCCGCCCGCTCCGCCGGCCTGCTGAACGCCGACCCCGCCGGGTACGACCGCTACGAGGCCGCCCCCATCGGCTCGCAGGAGATCGACGCCCTGGAGCGCTCCGTGGAGGTGTTCCGCGCCTGGGACGCCGCCCGCGGCGGCGGCCTCCAGCGTAAGGCGGTCGTGGGCCAGCTCAACGAGGTGGGCGGCATGCTCGCCTACCGCCACCCCGACCACCTCCAGCGCCGCCTCTGGGGCGTCGCCGCCAACCTCGCGGTCCTCGCCGGGTGGATGTCCCACGACGTGGGCCTGGAGCCCACCGCCCAGAAGTACTTCGTGATCGCCACGCACGCGGCGCGCGAGGGCGGCGACCGCCCCCGCGCGGGCGAGGCGCTCTCCCGCGCGGCCCGCCAGATGGTGCACCTCGGCCGGCCCGACGACGCGCTGGACCTGATGAAGCTCGCCAAGTCCGGCTCGGGGGAGGAGACCCTGCCCCGCACCCGGGCCATGCTGCACACCATCGAGGCATGGGCCCAGGCGTCCATGGGCCGCGGCCAGGCGATGCGCCGCACCCTCGGCGAGGCCGAGGACCTGTTCGTCTCCGACAAGGGCGACGTCCCGCCGCCCAGCTGGATGCAGATGTTCGACGAGGCGGACCTGCACGGCATGCAGGCCCTGGCCTACCGCACCCTCGCCGACCACGACCCCTCCGCCGCCGCCATCGCCCAGCGGCACGCCAAGCAGGCCCTGGCCCTGCGCGAGGGCGGCCGGCAGCGCTCCAAGATCTTCGACTACATCTCGCTGGCCTCGGCCTGCTTCATCGCCGACGACCCCGAGCAGGCGGACCGCTACGCCCGACTGGCCCTGGTGTCGATGGGGGAGACCTCCTCGCACCGCACCTGGGACCGGCTGCGCGAGATGTACCGACTCACCGGCCAGTACGCGGGATACGCGAAGATCGAGGACCTGCGCGAGGAGATCGCCGTCGCCCTGCCGCCGCAGCCGGGCCCCAACCGCCGCAGCGCCCAGGTGTGACGGTGGCCCGGGCCCCCGTCACCGGCGGACTGCTCATGCGCTCGGCCCGGTGATCCCGCGCCCGTTCGTCCCTACCCCGTTCGTCCCTACGCGGTGACCCTGGCGACCAGCACGCAGGCGTCGCCCTCCCGTTCGCCCTGACCGAACTCCTCCACCACCACCCGGACGCAGTCCTGCGCGTCCCGGGCGTCCGTGAGCCGGGCTGCCAGTGGCGTCAGCCGGTTCGCACGGTCTCCACGGTCGGCCACGTCGCCGGTGGACTCCTCCCCGAACCCGCCCGTGTGCAGCACCAGTACGTCCCCGGGCTCCAGCACGACCTCGGCCTCCTCGAACACCGCGGCTCCGGTCGCGCCGAGCAGGATGCCCTCGGGGGCGGTCAGTTCGCGTCCCGTCCCGCCGCGGAAGAGCACGGGGGCGGGGTGCCCGGCCTGCGCCCAGCGCAGCACCCGCGTCGCGGGCTCGTAGCGGCAGCACAGGGCGCTGCCCAGGGCGGGCTGTGTGGCCGCGTCGAGCAGCTGGTTGAGATGGCCCATCAGCGGACCGGGCCGCAGACCGGCCACCGCCATCCCGCGCAGCGCGCCCAGCAGCATCGCCATCGAGGAGGTGGCGGTCACCCCGTGGCCGGTGAGGTCGCCGGTGCTCAGCAGGGAGTCGCCGCCCGGGAGTTGGAGGGCGTCGTACCAGTCGCCGCCGATCAGGGCGCCGTCCGCGGAGGGGAGGTAGTGGGCGGCGACGTCCAGCGAGGCGGGCCCGTCCTCGGGGAGGCGGAGGGAGCCGCGCCAGGGCGGCAGCACGGCCTCCTGCATCTCCACCGCGAGCCGGCGCTCGGTGCGCTCCACGTGCTGCCGGCGCTGGAGGGTGTCCCGGCTCTCGCGGACCGCCCGTTCGGTGCGGCGCAGTTCGCTGACGTCCCGCAGCACCGCCCACATCGCGGCCGTGGAGCCGTCCGGGTCGAGGACGGGTTCGCCCATCATGTGCACGGTCCGCACCCGGCCGTCCGGCCGGACCATGCGGAACTCCCCGTCGATGGGCCGCCCGTCGACCAGGCAGTCCGTCACCATCGCGGTGAGCAGGGCCTGGTCGTCGGCGAAGACGAGGGCGGGCAGCTCGTCGAGGGACATCGGCCCGGCGGACGGGTCGCGGCCGAGGATGCGGTACAGCTCCTCGGACCAGGTCACCTTGTCGGTGAGCAGGTTCCACTCCGCGCTGCCCACCCGGCTGAGCAGTGAGCCGGGGCCCGCCGCCGCGTCCGCCTCGTAAGGGGCGAGCGGCTCCGTGTGGTCGGTGCCGGGCGGCTCCGCCGGGGCGGCCGGCCGGCCCTCCCGGAGCTGGTCCAGATGGCTGCCCAGATCGTCCAGTTGATGGACCGCCAGGTCGTACAGCGCGCGCTGCCAGCGGCCCCGGGCATCGTCCTCCGGGCCGAGGGTGTCCTGGCGCACGGCGTCGACGTCCCCGCGCAGCCGGCGCGTACGGGTGATCAGCGCGTCCACCGCGCCGCGCTCGGGCGGGTGGGGGGGACGGTCCGCGGACACATGGGGCGGCATCTCGTACTCCGATACAGGCGCGGTCTCGGCCGGGGCGGGAACAGGGACCGGCTACGACTGTCGCACAGGCGGCGAGGTGCCGTAAGGCGTTTGGCAACACTCGATCCGGTGGTGCCGAAGGCATATGCCATAGGCCCGGCGGGAGTTTCGGCCGCCCGTTCGGGCACCTCCTCCCGCCGGGTGATGCGCGATCAGGCCGGCTGCCCCGCCGTGCCGTGCCCGCCCCGGAACGCCCGCTCGTACCTCTCCCGCCCGAAGAAGGCGAGCTGCGCCCGCTTCTCCGGCTTGTCGACGACCGGCCCCAGCTCGAACCCGGCGCGCACCATGCGCTCCACGGCCTTCTCGTTGCGCGCGTCCGGCTCGACCACGATGCGCAGACGCTTCTCGTCCCGGAAGCAGTACGCGAGCAGGGCGCGCATCAGGGCACCGGTGAACCCCCGGCGCGGGGCCCCCTCGGCGGGGGCCAGCAGCAGATGGACGCCGAAGTCGCCCGGCAGCACCTCGTAGCACTCGCCGATCGGGTCGGCGTCCGGCTCATAGGTCTGGAAGAGGCAGACCGGCACATCGTCCAGGTGCACCAGGAAGGCGTGGTGGCTGGGGAGGGAGTCGACGTACGCGTAGACCTCCCGCACGTCCTCGACACTGTGGTCGAGCATGCCCCAGAACCGCGACCGCTCCTGGGTCACCCAGCCGTGCACCAGAGCGGCGTCGGCGGCGGGGTCCAGCGGCACGACGCGGACGGTGCCGAAGCCCTCCACGGGGTACTCGTGCACGGCCTCCCGGCGGTGGACGGCGGTCTCAGACATCGTGCTTCTCCTCGGTCAGGGCGTCCCAGTCGCAGACCACGGGGACGAGTTCACCGGCCAGCCACAGCGGCAGCTGGTCGCGTCGATGGGGGTCGCCGGCCGCGCCGCAGGCGCCGAGCGGGACGATCCAGAGGCTGTCCTCGCGGCGGGCCAGGTCCCAGACATAGCGGGTCGCCGGGCCCCGGGCGCTCAGATCGGTGATGCCGGGCACGCTGGACGTGGACAGCACGCAGTCGAAGTCGCCGTCCAGCGAGGGCCGTTCGGCGTCGTCCTCGGCGGGCAGCGCCTGCCAGGGCACCAGCCGGTGGGTGTCGCCCCAGACCCCGGACTCCCCGCCCTCGACGGCCAGTTCCTCGACCGCCGCGCGCACCGCGCCGGGGGCGTCCAGTCCGGGCAGGGCGCCGGGGGAGAGCAGCCGCTCCAGGGCGTACGCGATCCGGGGCACCGGCGCCAGCCAGGGGTGGAACACCTCCGGGAGGGCGGCGGGCGCGGCCGTCAGCCGGGCGAGGGCGGGCCGGGCGGCGAGGACCAGCACCACCTTGGAGCGCAGGGCGGCGAACAGGGCTGCGTCCGCGCTGTCGGCGTCCATGCGCCGGTTCCAGGCGAGCAGCCGGCCGCGCAGCGCCTCGGCGCCGTCGCTCAGGCCGGTCAGTCCGGCGAGCAGGTCCAGCAGCGGGGCGGCGGACCCGAGGAAGGTGTCGGTGTGGACACGGGTCATCTCCTCGCCGGTCCACCGCTCCTGTCCGTCCAGCAGCTCCCGGATGCGCGCGGCCCGGTGGCGGGGCGCGAACTCGACGCCCAGCGGCGCGGATATGCCACGCTGGTTCGCCATCACGGCCACCCCGTCCACGTCCTCGCGCGGCAGCGGCTCGTACGTCCCGTCCCAGCGGTGCCGCTCGTCCCAGGCGGGCACCACGCGGAGCCGGTTCTCGGGGTGGCGGCGCGGCACCCGGCCGGCCACCCGGTGCAGCAGCCCGCCCCCGGTGTCGGCGGCCTGGACGACGTTGACGGGCTCCACCCAGCGGTCCACGGCCCGGTCCACGTCCGCGACGGTGCGCGCCCGCAGCAGCGGCAGCAGCGCGTCGAAGCCGATCCCGGCCCCGGCCCGCACGGGGCAGCGCAGACTGATGCCCTCGCCCGCGTCGGGGCCGCCGGCGATCAGCGGGCCGCGTTCGGTCTCCACGACCTCCACCTCGACGCTCCGCCCGCCGGCCACCTCGACCGTCTCGGTGCGGACCTCGGCCGGGCGCCATCCGTCGGGGCCGTACGCCTCCACGAGCGGGCCGCGTCTTCGCAGGCGCTCCCGGTAGAGGTCCTGATAGTCCGCCATGGCGTTGGTGATGCCCCAGGCGACCGAGCCGGTGTGGCCGAAGTGCGCGATCCCCGGGATACCGGGGACGGCGATGCCGACCACGTCGAACTCCGGGCAGGCCAGGCGGATCTGCTGGTAGATGCCCGGGTCCTCGATGAAGCGGTGCGGGTCGCCGGCGATCAGGGCCGCGCCGGTCGCGGTGCGCGGGGCGGCCACCAGCCAGCCGTTGCTGCCGGAGGTGCCGGGCCCGTCGGTGGCGAAGAGTCCGACGTGGTCCTCGCCCAGCGCGCGCACGACCTCCTCCCGCCACAGCTTGGTGGGGAAGCCGGCGAACAGGATGTGCGTCGCGATCCACACAGCCACGGGCGTCCAGGGCTCCCAGCGGCCGGGCGCGAGGCCGGTCCGGGCGAACTCGGGGGACCGCGCGGCCCCCGCCGCCAGGCCCGCGTTGACGCCGTCGGTGTACCGGCCCGTCCAGCGGGCGGTCTCGTCGTCCAGCGCCGCGTGGCAGCGGCGGGCCGTGTCGGCGATCAGCGACATCCGCGCGAACCGGTCCCAGACCACCGCCGTCTCACCGAGGAAGGCGGCGGAGGTACCCTGCGCCCGGTGCCGGTCGACCTCCAGCTGCCAGGCCCGGTCGAAGGCGGCGTTGTACCCCTGGAGGAAGGCCAGTTCGTCCGGGCCGTCGGCCCGGAGGTGCGGGATGCCCCAGGGGTCCCGGAAGATCGCTCTGTTCACACTGTTTCCCGAATCTTTAGGTTAGGCTGACCTAACTTAGGACACGGTTGTTCGAGAAACAATTCCGGCCAGGTGGGTTCCGGCCGAGGGAGGGGAGTAGCGGTGGGTCACGGCTGGGAGGGCGTCGTCCTCAAACTGTTCCGCGGGAAGGACTTCACATTCACCGTGACGGGGGCCGAGCAGGTCACCGAACACTTCCGCCGGATCCACTTCACCGACGGCGGCATGCTCGCACAGACCGGTGTGCACCCCACCATGTGGGTCCGCATCTGGTTCGAGAACGCGGGCAAGCCCCACCAGCGCGCCTACACCCTGGTCGACGCCGACCCGGAGGCGGGCACCTTCAGCATGGAGTTCGCCCTGCACGAGGGCCGCGCCAGCGACTGGGCGCGCACCGCGAAGCCCGGTGACACGGTGGAGGCGACCCTCCAGGGCACCGGTTTCAGCACACCCGACCCGGCGCCGTCCCACCTCTTCGTGGTCGGCGACCCGGCCTCCCTCCCGGCGATCAACTCCCTGCTCGACGCCCATCCCGAGATCCCGGCCACCATCTGGTTCGAGACCAGCCACGACTCGGACGCCGAGCTGCCGATGCGCACCGACTCCGCGCTCCACGAGGTCCGCCGGGTGCCCCGCCGCGAGGACGGCGCCCACCTGGTCTCCGAGGTCCGCTCGGCCCTCCCCGGCCTGGTCGGCGGCCGCTCCGACACCTATGTCTGGATCGCCTGCGACACCGCCACCACCCGCGCGCTCGGCGCCTACGTCCGCAAGGAGCTGGCCTTCCCCAAGGACCGGGTCAACGCCCTCGGCTACTGGCGCGCCGCCTGAGACCGGGGCCGCGCCGGGCCCCGACCCCGGCGCGGCATACCCTCGGGGGATGACCCCGTCCCTCACCGTCCGCGTCCCCGGCGCGGGCGGCCGCCGCCCGCACCGGGAGACCGTCACCGTCCGCCGGGCGACCCCCGCCGACGCCCGCCGCCTCACCGCCCTGGTGCGCGGCTCCCGCGCCTACGAGGGCCCGTACGCGTCGATGGTCGCCGGCTACACCGTGGGCGGCGACTACATCGACCGGCACGAGGTGCACCTGGCCGCGGGCGGGGACGACCGCCCGCTCGGCTTCTACGCCCTCGTCCTGGACCCGCCCTCCGCGCCCGAACTGGACCTGATGTTCGTCGCGGACGCGGCCCAGGGCCTGGGCGTCGGCCGGCTCCTCGTCGGCCACCTCACCGAACGGGCCCGCGCGGCCGGTCTGGACGCCGTCCGGATCGTCTCCCACCCGCCCGCCGAGGGCTTCTACCGGAGCGTCGGCGCCCACCGCACCGGCACCGTCCCGGCCCGCCCGCCCGCCGTCCCCTGGGACCGGCCGGAACTGCGCCTGGACATCCCGCCCGCGGGCACCCCGGCCCGGCCCCTCCCGACCGTCCCCGGCGGCCGGGTCCGGCCGCCGGAGCGGGCGTAGGCTGGCGGTGAGCGGGCCGGTCCCGCCGGCGCGCGGTCACGCCCGGTGGAAGGGAGCGGTCATGTCGAGCACAGGAACGCAGGAGACCGCCGCGGACCCGGTCGGCGGGGAGACCGGGACCGCCCCGGACCCCGTCCGGGTGGAGGAGTTCGCCGGCGAGGTGGTCGACCTCCTCAACAAGGGCGTGCTCGCCCTGCTCGTCAGCGTCGGCCACCAGACCGGCCTCTTCGACGCCATGGACCGGCTCCCGCCGGCCACCAGCGAGGAGATCGCGGCCCGCGCCGGGCTCGACGAACGCTATGTGCGCGAGTGGCTCGGCGGGATGGTCGTCGGCGGCATCGTGACGTACGAGCCCGCCGAACGCCGCTACCGGCTGCCGCCCGAGCACGCGGCCTCGCTCACCTCGGCCGCCGGCACCGAGAACCTGGCCGCCCTGACGCCCTATGTCGCCCTCCTCGGCGAGGTCGAACAGCAGGTGGCGCGCTGCTTCCGGGAGGGCGGCGGCGTCCCGTACTCCGCCTACCCCCGCTTCCAGGCCCTCCAGGCCGCCGAGACCGCCCGGGTCTACGACGAGGCCCTGGTCGACGCGATCGTGCCCCTGGTCCCCGGGCTCACCGAACGGCTGCGCTCCGGCATCTCCGCGCTCGACGTGGGCACCGGCCACGGCCGCGCCCCGCTGGTCCTCGCCGAGGCGTTCCCCGCCAGCACCTTCCACGGCGTCGACCGGTCCGAGGAGGGCATCGCCGCCGCCCGGGCCGAGGCCGTCCGGCGCGGGGTGACCAACGTCCACTACACGGTCGGCGACGCCACCCAGCTCACCGGCGCCCACGACCTGGTCACCGCCTTCGACGTGATCCACGACCTGGCCGAACCGGCCCGGACCCTGGACGCCGTCGCCGGGGCCCTGACGGAGGACGGCACCTTCCTGATGGGCGACATGGACGCCTCCAGCAACCTGGAGGAGAACATCGGACACCCCTTCGGGCCCGCCCTGTTCGGGTTCTCGGTCTTCTACTGCATGACCACCTCCCTCGGCACCGGCGGCGCCGGCCTGGGCTCGGTCTGGGGCCGCCAGACCGCCCGGCGGATGCTCGGCGAGGCCGGCTTCGGCCAGGTGGACATCCGCTCCGTCGAGGGCGACCCGCTGAACGTCTACTACGTCGCCGCCAAGGGCTGAGCCGGCCACCCCCGCGGCTCAGAGCCCTTCGAGGTCCAGCCCCAGATCGAGGACGGCGGGCCCGCCCCCGCCGGTGAGCGGCTGTTCCGCCCAGATGACCTTGCCGTTGGCCGCGTACCGGGTACCCCAGCGGTCCGCGTACTGCGCCACCAGGAACAGGCCCCGGCCCCCTTCGTCCGTGCTGGCCGCCTGCCGCAGATGCGGGGAGGTGCTGCTGTGGTCGGAGACCTCGCAGATCAGGGTGCGGTCGCGGATCAGCCGGACCAGGATGGGGCCCTCCGCGTAGCGGATCGCGTTGGTGACCAGTTCGCTGAGGATCAGCTCGGTGCTGAACGCCAGTTCGTCCAGGCCCCATTCGCCCAGCTTCTCGGTCACCGCGGAGCGGATCCGCCGCACCGCCGCCGGGTCCGCCGGGACCTCCCACAGGGCGGTGCGGTCCGCGGGGAGGACCTTGGTGCTGCCCACCAGCAGGGCGATGTCGTCCCTGGGACGCTCCGGCACCAGCTCGGCGAGGACGTGCTCGCAGATCTCCTCCGGGCTGCCCCCGGCGCACTCCTCCAGGGTGCGGCGCAGCAGCTCCAGACCCTCGTCGATCTCCCGCTCGCGGTCCTCGACCAGCCCGTCCGTGTAGAGGACCAGCCGGCTGCCCTCGGGGAGGGTGAGATGCAGCGTCTCGAACGGCAGACCGCCCAGCCCGAGCGGCGGACCGCCCGGCACGTCCGCGAACTCGGCCCGGCCGTCCGGATGCAGCACCACCGGCTGGAGGTGCCCGGCGCGCGCGATGCTGCACCGGCCGGACACCGGGTCGTAGATGGCGTAGATGCAGGTGGCGCCCGTGACCCCCGCCTCGCCCGGGCCGTCGGTCTCGTCCTGGTCGATCCGGGCCACCAACTCGTCCAGATGCCACAGGAGTTCGTCCGGCGGAAGATCGAGGCTGGAGAAGTTGTGCACGGCCGTGCGCAGCCGGCCCATGGTGGCGGCCGCGTGCAGCCCGTGCCCCACCACATCGCCTACCACCAGGGCGACCCGCGCCCCGGGCAGCGGGATGATGTCGAACCAGTCGCCGCCCACCCCGCCCAGACCACCGAGGCCCGCCTGCGCCGGCCGGTAGCGGTAGGCCACGTCCAGGCCCGTCTGCTCGGGCAGCACCCGCGGCAGCAGACTCCGCTGGAGGGTCACCGCCATGGTGTGCTCCCGCGAGTAGCGGCGGGCGTTGTCGACACTCACCGCGGCCCGGGCGACCAGCTCCTCGGCGACGGAGAGGTCCTCCTCCTCGAACGGCTCCGCCGTCCGCGACCGCCAGAACATCGCGACCCCGAGGATGACCCCCCGCGCCCGCATCGGCACGGCGATCATCGAGTGCATCCCGCTCTCCACCAGCCGCGCGGCCCGCCCCTCGTCCTGGCGCTGCCAGCCGCCGAGGGCGGTGAGATCGGCCTCCAGCACGGCCTCGCCCTTCGCCAGCCCGGTGCCCATCGGCGTGGAGCGGACGAAGCGGATCGCGTGGCCGACGGGGTAGAGGGCGGTGTCGTCCGGGCCGCCGATGGCCACCCGGCGCATATCGGTGTCCGCGCCGGTCACGGTCGGCTCCTCGCCCCGCAGCACCGTCTCCACCAGGTCCACGGAGGTGTAGTCCGCGAACCGGGCGGCCCCGAACACGGCCAGCTCCTCACAGGTGCGCACCACGTCGAGGGTGGTGCCGATCTCCGTGCCCGCGTCGTACAGCAGGGTCAGCCGGCCCCGGGCCACGTCCGCCCGGCCGCTCAGCGCGGACAGTTCGGTGGTGTCGCGCAGGGTGGCGACGGTCCCGGGCGGGCCGCCCGCCTGGTCGGTGGTGCGCTGGTTGACGGCGAGCAGCCGGTCGCCGACCGGGATCACCTCGTCGGTCGCGTTCCGGCCGGAGGAGAGCAGCCGGGAGATCTGCGGGTCCAGGCCCAGATCGCCGGCCGGGCGGCCGTCCACATCGGCCGGCAGGTGCAGCAGCCGCCGGGCTTCGTCGTTCGCCAGCAGAATCCTGCCGTCGCCGCCGACGATGATCACGCCTTCGCGTACGGCGTGGAGTACGGCGTCGTGGTGCTCGTACATGCGGGTCATCTCGACCGGCCCCAGGCCGTGGGTCTGGCGCCGCAGCCGGCGGGTGACCAGCGCGGTGCCGCCCGTGGTGAGCACCAGCACCACCCCCGCGGCCCCGAAGAGCAGCGGGAACTGGTCCTCGGCCACACCGCTGACCTTGTCCAGGGTGATGCCCGCCGAGACCAGCCCGACGACCGAGCCGTCCGCGCCGCGCACCGGGACGGTCGCCTGCACCAGGGGCCCGATCGTGCCGGTGAGCTTCTCGGTGACCGCCTCGCCCGCCAGCGCGGGGGCGATGTCGCCGACGAACCGTTTCCCGATGCGGTCGGGGATGGGGTGGGTGTAGCGGATGCCGTCGGTGTTCAGCACCACGACGAAGTCGACCCCGGACCGTTTGCGGGCCTCCTCGGCCTTCGGCTGGAGGACGGCGGACGGGTCCGGGCCCTTGAGGGCGGCCTCCATACCGGGGGAGTTGGCGAAGGTCTCGGCGACGGCGATCGACCGGTTGAGCGCCTCGCGCTCGCTGCCGGTGCGCGACTGGAGGACCAGTGCGGCCATACCGGCGGCGACGAGCAACACCACGATCGCCACCTGCAGGAGAAAGACCTGGCCTGCGACAGTTCTCATGCGCAGAACCGAGCGCGGGCGGCCGTAGCGTCCGGCCATAAGCTCTTTGTACACCTCCGGCACACGGTGGGCGAACGGCGGGGACCGCCGCCGAGCTGCCGTTTTCGGTGTCCGGCGGCTTGGATCACCCAGCATGCCAAGACCGCGGCCCCGGCACCCGCCAATCGCGCAACTCGTTCCGGCGAACTCGGCGCGGGGCGGGGGTGCGCGTGCTGCCCGGGGCCCGGCGGGCCGCCCGGAACCCGGCGCGCTCAGGGGCCGGCGGGTGGCGCCGAACCCGGCGCGCTCAGGGGCCGGCGGTCTCGTCCTCGTCGATGACGTGCATCGCCGCCTCCTCCGCCGAGGCGGCCCCGCCGTCGATCCCCACGTCCCGCGCGACCACGTCGTTGTGCCGGCGCGGCGCGATGTCGTCCACGGCCGCCAGGCGGCCCGCCCGGTCGCGCCCCGCGGCCCCGTCGAGGAGTTCGCCGTCACCGCCCGCCAGGTCCCCGAGACCGTCCCCGTCCGGGGCGGCCGTCTCCGGCAGCTCCTGGGCGAGGCGCTGCTCCAGGGTCTCGCCGCGCCGCAGCTCCTCGCCGGTGGTGCCGTGCCGGCCCACGACCAGGGGACGGTCGAGCGGGGAGTAGCCCTCCTCCATGATGTCGTCCAGGCTGCGCTCGTCGAGGACGTTCTCCAGATCGAGGTCATCGCTCGGACGGTTCTGCACATCGGAGTGCTCGGGCTGGTACACGTCGTCGCCGCGCCCCTGGTCGTCCCGTGCAGTGTCGTCGTCGGCCATGGCCTTTCCCTCTCCGGTGTCCTCTGCCGAGTGTCCTCGTGGACGGGCTCCCCGGGCGCGGGGACCGCGAGGTCCCCTCCTACGATCTTGACGCGGCGGCGGTACGTCCGCGCGCTCAACGGAAACAGATACGGAACCAAGACCACCGGGGGAGCCGTGGCCGGCAGCGGAACGCGATCGAACACGGGCGCCGCCCGCCGTCTGACGGACGCCCTCCAGCCCAGAAACGTCCTGGTCACCGGCATGCTCGCCATCGGCCTGGCGGCGGCCGGTGGCCACTGGACGGGCGCGCCCTGGGGCCTGCTGGGCGCGCTCTGCGCGGGCATCGTGCCCGCCGCCTACATCGAGCGGGAGCGGCGGCGCGGCACCTGGGGCGACCGGCATGTGGTCGACCGCACCCAGCGCGCCCCGATCTTCCTGGTCATCCTCGGCTCGCTCGCCGCGGGCTCGGCCCTGATGCTGGCCGGCGGCGCGCCGCGCGGGATCGTCCTGTCGATGGCCGCGCTCTGGGCGATGACCGTGGTCCTGCTCGCCGTGAACACCGCGTGGAAGATCAGCGTCGACTCGGCGGTCTGCGCGGCGATGGTCGCCCAGCTCGCCGCCGTGCACACGCCCTGGTGGCTCTGCGCGGCGCCGCTCGCGGCGGCCGTGTGCTGGTCGCGGGTGGCGCTGGGCTACCACACGGTCGCGCAGACCGCGGCCGGGGCGGCGCTGGGCGCGGCGACGGTCGCGGTGTTCGCGGCGGGGTAGCCCCGGACCGGACCGGCACACGGCCGCCGCGAGCGGCGAAGGAGCACCCGGGCCCGCCCTACTCGCGGCCGGGACCATCCGGCCGGGTCCGGGCCCGGCACGCGCGGCCCGCCCCGCCCCACTCGCGGCCGGGGATCAGGGGGCGAGGCGGCGCAGCCGCAGGACGTTGTCCCGGCGCAGCCCGGGGGTGCCGTCCGGGCCCTTCTGGGGGCGCTCGAACTCCTCGCTGCGCTCGACGCGCCATTCGCCGTCCGGCAGCCCGAGGGCCGTGTGCACCTCGGCCGGGGTCGGGAAGCGCATCCCGTGGTGGGCGGCCTCCTCCCAGGCGCCCGCGTCGGCGTGCCCGACGACGAGCAGCACACCGCCGGGCGCCACCGCCCCGGCCGCCCGCCGCAGGATCTCCTCGCGCGGCAGCTCGCCCATCGAGTACAGGTAGTGGGCGGAGACCAGGTCGTAGGAACCCTCCGGGAAGGTCACGGCGAGGTCGTGCCACTGCCAGTCCACCGCCTCCCCGGCACCGGTCTCCCGGGCGTGTCCGGCCGCGCGCTCCAGCGCCACCCGGGAGATGTCGACGCCCGTCACCCGCCAGCCCCGGCCTGCCAGCCAGACGCTGTCCGCGCCCTCGCCGCAGCCCAGGTCCAGGGCCCGGCCCGGCGGCAGCGCGCCGGCCTCGGCGACCAGCGCCACATTGGGCTCGCCGCTCCAGACCCGGTCCTTCTCCCGGTAGCGGGCGTCCCAGCTCTCGGGCCCGTCGTAGCCGAGCACCGACCGCTCGTCCCCGCTCCCGCCGTTCCGCCCGCCGGCGCGGCACCGCCCGTCCCCGCCCCGGTCCGCGGGCGACTTCGCGCGGCGCAGGGCGACGGCCCGGCGGGTCTCCTCGGCGACGAGGTCGGCCACGATCGCGCCGCCCGCCCGGTTCCCGGCGGCGGCCGAGCCCACCACCTGCTCCGTCACCTCGGTGACATTGCCCGCCGCCCACACGCCCGGCACCCGCGTCGCCCCCGTCGGGTCGGCCTCGATCCGGCTGCCGATGACGGCCCCGTTCATCACCACGTCCACGGGCGTCAGCCCGAGACCGCCGAGGACCTCGGTGCGGGCGGTGAACCGGGGTGCGACGACGAGGACTTCGCGGGCGACGGTCCGGCCGTCCGCGAGCCGGACGCCCGTGAGCCGCCCGTCCTCGGTCGCCACGCCTGTCACCCGGCCGTCCACCACGGCGACGCCCCGCGCGGCGAGTTGCTCGTACTCCTCCTCACCGGGCTCCGGGCCCTCGTGCAGGAAGAGGGTCACGTCCGCGGACCACTGGCGCCACAGCAGCGCCTGGTGCACGGCGAGCGGCCCGGTGGCGAGGACGCCGACCGCCCGGTCGCGCACCTCCCAGCCGTGGCAGAACGGGCAGTGCAGCACGTCCCGGCCCCAGAACGCGTCCAGCCCCGGCACGTCCGGGAGTTCGTCCACCAGCCCGGTGGCCACCAGCAGCCGGGCGGCGGTGACCGCCGAACCGTCCGCGAGCCCCAGCCGGAAGGCGCCGCCGGCGGTACGCTCCGCCGACGCCACCCGGCCCTCGCGGATCCGGCCGCCGTACCCCTCGACCTCGGCGCGGGCGATGCGCAGGAGTTCGGCGGGCGGGGTCCCGTCGCGCGTCAGGAAGGCGTGCACGTGGCCCGCCGGGGAGTTGCGCGGCTGCCCCGCGTCGATCACCAGCACCGAGCGCCGGGCGCGGGCGAGGGCGAGCGCCCCGGCCAGGCCCGCCGCGCCGCCGCCGAGGACCGCCACGTCGACGTGCTCGTCCCCGGGCGGTTCCGTCTCCTGGTGCACCGGCCGACTGGTCATGGCTCGTACCTCCTCCGTACCGCGGCACCGCTGCGTACCGCCACCGCTGTCGTCGTCACCGCGATACTGCGGCGGGGGTGCGGGAGGCGGCAAAGAACCTTGCCGGTTCGGCAAAAAACCGGGCCGGACGCGGGCCGCCGGCGCCTCAGCCCCCGTCGGCGAGGCCGCCCGTGCCGTCCGCGCCGTCCCCGTCACGCGTGCCGTCCGTGCCGTCCGGCTCCGGAGATCCGTCCGCCCGGCCGGGGGTGTCGGCGACCCAGGCGCGGCGGACGTAGTCGTAGTCGTACGCGGCCCCGCCGCCCGTCCCGCCGGTCCGGAACGGGCGGCCGCCGTCGTCGACGCGCACCGTGCCGCCGCGGCCGCCGCTGCTCCAGCGCACCTCCAGATACCAGGAGCAGTCGCAGGCGACCGTGCGCGCGCTGACGAGCAGCGACTCGGGCTCCGTGGCGGAGACCGCGTACGGGAAGGACACGGCGGGCAGCGGCACCCCGGAGTCGTTGCCCGCACGGGGCCGGGCGACGGGCCGCTGCCGGTCGAGGTCGACGTCGAAGAGCCGGGGCGTGAGCGCCCCGCCGCAGCCCGCGCTCATGCGGTACGCGCCGAGCGGACGCGGGCCCTGCCGCCGGACGACGCGTACGTCCACGCCCTCCACCACCACCGCCCGGGCGCCCTTCCCCTGGAGGGTGACGCGGACCATGGTCCGGCCGCCGTGCACCGCGCCGAGCGCCCCCGCCCAGGACGCCGCGTCCGCCGCGACGGGCGGCGGCGGAACGCTCCCGGGCGAGCGGCCGAGGAGGTACGCGTGGTCGCAGCCGTTCTGCCAGACATGGTCGTCGGCGGTCCAGGTCAGGGGCACGGCCGGACCCGCCGCGGAGGGGCCGGGCACCGGTCCGGCATCGGGGCTGCCCGCCGCGCCGCCCTTGCCCGGGGCCCGCCGCTCGCCGTCCGCCGGGGGTGGCGCGGTCCGCGTGCCGGGGGAGGGGGACGCCGACGGCGCGGGGCCGGTGGGCGGGGCGGGAGCACCGGCCGGGGGCGGTGTCCCCGGGCGGAGGGCCACCTCGCCGCCCTGGCCCGCCGCGAGGTGGCGCACCCCGGCCACCAGACCGAGCGCGGCGGGCACGGCCGCCACGGCGAGCGCCAGCGCGACGGGTTTCCGCAGCCGCCGCCCCGGCCGGGGCAGGACCCAGGCCGCCGCGGGCGCGAGGGAGGTGGCCGGCACCGCCTCTCCCGACGGCTCGTCACGTCCCCTGCCACCGCCCGCGTCGGTATCCCCCGGCCCGCCGACCGCGACCGTGTTCGTCTCCTGCGACCCCCTGCCCGCGACGAGGGCGGCCTGCGCCTTGCTCGTCCCCGGTTCCATCCGCCGGCGCCGGTCCTCGTCGGCCAGCAGCCACAGCCGGTGCAGCTCGACGATCTCCGCGCCCGCACAGCCGCAGAACCGTGCCAGGCGCTCCACCGGGGCGAACTCCATCGGGACCGTCCGGCCCGTGCAGTAGCGGTGCAGGGTCGCCGCGCCGAGGCCGACCCGGCGGGCCAACGAGCCGTAGCTGCGCCCCGATCCGGCGCGCAGCGCGTCCAGCCGCTCGGCGAAGGCCCGCCCCGCCACCCTCGCGTCCCGGTCCGCGCCGTCCCCGCCGCCCACGCTGCCCCCGCCGTCCGTACGCGCCGTGCCGTCGGCCATGCCGCTCCTTCTCCCCGCTCGTTCCTGAGGCCGTTTCACCCCTTGCAGAAAGTCCACGTCACCAGGGGTGAAACGGTTCCACCGTGTCAGCGGACGGGTGGGCGCTTGCCCGGCGTCGGCGCGGCGCCGACGCTGGTGGAGACCAACGGCCCGGAGCCCGCACGGACTCGGGGCCACCACGAACGATCACGGGATGAGCCAGACATGAACCGCATCCGCACCGCCGCCGTTTCCGCGGCGGTCGTTGCCGTCACCGCCGCCTCCTTCACGCCCGCCTCCGCCGCCCCCGCGCCGCGCTTCCTGTCGCCCGGTCAGCTTCCGGCCGCCTCCACGCCCTGGACTGCGGACTCCATCCGCAAGGGCGCGCCCGACGAGCGGTCCTGGTGCACTGCCAAGGCCACCCCTGCCACGGGGACGCGCTACCGGGACTTCCGGACCGAGCTGGACACCACCGCCCGTCAGACGATCACCGTCGCGTCGACCGAGGCGAAGGCCGCCGAGCTCGCCGCCAAGCTCCGCCGGGCGGTCGAGACCTGCCTCCACAGGATGAAGGCGCAGGACCCGGGGCTGAAGGGGAAGACGATCCACCACGGCCGGATCGCGGTGGAAGAGGGAGCGAACGTCTACAGCATCGACACCTCGCACCCGAAGGCCGGCGCCAACGACATCGCTCTGTTCTCCGTGGGGCGCGACGGGCGGGCCGTGACCGTCGTCGAGTGGGGTCAGATGGGCGACCTGTCCGGGGTGCCGCTGGCGGGCTTCCGGCTGACCACCTCCCGCGCGGTCGCCAAGCTGTACTGATCGCGCACCGGACACGGGCCGGGGCGGTGACGGACTCCCTCGGGCCCGTCGCCGTCCCGGCCCCGCGCGTGTGCGCGGGTGCGGGCGAACCTCTCCAACGGCGAAGAGGTCTACAACCCGGCCCCGCGCGTGTGCGCGTGTGCGGGTACGTCAGTGGGAGCGGGGCGCGTACATGATGACTGCCATGCCGGCGAGGCAGATCAGCGCGCCGATCACGTCGAAGCGGTCCGGCCGGTAGCCGTCGGCGACCATGCCCCAGGCGATGGACCCGGCCACAAAGACGCCGCCGTAAGCGGCCAGGATGCGGCCGAAGTTGTCGTCGCTCTGGAAGGTGGCGACGACCCCGTACAGGCCCAGCGCGATCACCCCGGCGCCGATCCAGACCCAGCCCCGGTGCTCGCGCAGCCCCTGCCACACCAGCCAGGCGCCCCCGATCTCGAAGAGCGCGGCGACGGCGAACAGGGCGACGGAACGGGCGACGAGCACGGGCTTCCTCCGGGGCGGACGCGGCACCGGTCCGCCACGTCGTGAACGCGCCCACGGTAGCCCGCGCCCGGGACACCGCCTGCCCCGGCCCCGGCGCCGAACCCCCGCCCCTCGAAGCCCGTCCGCCCCGTCCCGGCCCGGCGCCCCGCCTCGGGAACGGCCGGCGCCGAAGGCCCGCGCCTGGGGGCGCTTCCGCCCCTTAAGACAAGTCGGCCCCCAGCGGGGGCACGGTCGCGGTCGTCGGGCCGCGGACCGCTTCGATGACCGCGTCGTGCAGGTCCCGGCTCGCCCGCTCGCTGGGGCACGGCGCCGGGCTGCCGGACACGGTGAACCAGTCGGCCGCGCCGGTGTACTGCACAGTGACGGACGCCTCGCCGTCGACCCAGGTGGTGTGCACGGTGAGGTCCCCGGTCACGACACCGACCTCTTCGGTCAGGACGCCGCCGTGTCCGGAGTACACACCGGGTGTGGTCCAGGATGCCCAGCTCATGCATCCAACGTCACACCCTTCCCGCTTGATCGCTACCGGCGGGACGGGGATTTGTCGTGCCGGTTCAGCAGAGAACGCGGAGCGCTCCGGGCTGGACCCGGACGGTGACCGGGAGTTGCCCGTCCACCTCGCCGTCCGCGCCGTACGGAAGGGGGCGCTCCGCCTCGATCCGGATCTCCTTGCCGCGCAGGACCTCCACCTGTGGACGCCGTAGGTGCGCACCGGTCTTGAGCTCGTTCATCATCGCGAAGAACAGCCGCTTCGGGGCGTGGTGGATGACGACCACGTCCAGGGTGCCGTCGTCGAGCCGGGCGCCCGGCGCGATCTGCCTGCCGAAGCCGTAGTAGCCGGAGTTGGCCGCCACCACGGTGTAGCCGCGCCGCTCGTGGAGGACGCCGTCGACGGTGATCCGGTAGGACGCGGGCCGCCAGGCGGCGACCGCGCGCAGCCCGCCCGCGTAGTAGGAGGCCGCGCCCCGCAGCACCCGGGACTCGTTGGCGTGCCGGTTGGCGACCGCGTCGACGCCCGCGTAGACGCTGCCGAGGACCGACTCCCGCCCGTGGGCGGCCGAGTCGACCTCGATGGTGTCCACCGGGCGGGCCTCCCCGTCGAGCAGGACCCGGGCGAGGGCGTCCGGGTCGGTGGGCAGCCCGAGGGCGCGGGCGAAGTCGTTGCCCCGGCCCGCGGGCACCAGCCCGAAGACCGCGCCGGTGCCGCTGAGGGCGCCGCCGACGCAGCCGGCCATCCCGTCGCCGCCGACCGCGAGGACCGCGTCCCCGCGCTCGCCCGCCTCCCGGGCGAGTTCGCGGGCGTGGTCCAGGCTGCGGCTGTAGCGGGTCTCCAGCCCGGCCCCGGCCTCCCGCAGGAGCCGGGCGAGCGGGAGCAGGGCCGCCGTGCCGCTGGAACGGCCCGCGGCGGGGTTGACGACGGCGGTGAACTGTCGCATGGGTGCGCCTCCGGGCGGCAGGGGGTCGGCGGTGCGGGGGGTCTCGGGGTCGCGGATCAACGGACGGGGACGAGGACTCCGGGGCTGAGCACCCCGGCGGGATCGGTCTCCGCCTTGACGGCCTGGAGCATACGGACCCCCAGCGGGCCGATCTCCCGCGCGTACCAGTCGCGGTGGTCGGTGCCCACGCCGTGGTGGTGGCTGATGGTGCCCCCGGCGGCGATGATCGCGTCGTTCGCGGCCTGCTTCGCCTTCTCCCAGTGGGCGACGGCGTCCTCGCCCTGGGCGGAGACGACCGTGAAGTACAGGGAGGCGCCGTTCTCGTAGACGTGCGAGATGTGGCACATCACCAGCGGCGGTGTGCCGGCCCCGGTGAGAGTGGTGGTGAGGGCGTCACGGACGGCCGCGTAGAGGCCGGGGAGGGCGGACCAGAAGGCGGCGGTCTCCAGGGTCTCGGCGAAGGCGCCCGCGTCCAGCAGCGCGTCCCGCAGGTAGGGGGCGTTGTAGCGGCCGTGCTCCCAGCGTTCGCCGGGTTCGGCGCCGAGGGGTTCGCCGCCGCAGGCGAGCAGGACCTCGCGGGCCTTGGCGCGGCGGTCCTCGGTGTCGGCCCCGGTGCCCTCGTAGCCGGTGACGGCGAGGCAGCCGGCGGGCTGGGGGGTGTCCGTGCCGCCGATGGCGTCGGGCTGGGCGAGGCCGATGAAGGTCTCGGTCTCGTCGGAGAGGCGCAGCACGGTGGGGCGCGGGCCGTCCTGGGCGAGACGGCGCAGGGCCGTGGAGCCGGCCTCGAAGGAGGGGAAGCGCCAGCCCTCGTGGATCCGGCGCTCGGGCAGCGGGCGGATGCGCACGGTGACGGCGGTGATCACGCCGAACGCGCCCTCGGAGCCGAGGACGAGCTGCCGCAGGTCGGGCCCGGCGGCGGAGCGCGGGGCGCGGCCGGTCTCCAGGGTGCCCTCGGGGGTGGCGAGGGTGAGGGCGAGGACCATCTCGTCGAAGCGGCCGTAGCCGGCCGATGCCTGGCCGCTGGAGCGGGCCGCGGCGAAGCCGCCGACGGAGGCCCACTCGAAGGACTGCGGGAAGTGGCCGAGGGTCCAGCCGCGCTCGTTGAGCAGGGCCTCGCAGGCGGGGCCGCGCAGGCCGGGCTCCAGGACGGCGGTGCGGGAGACCTCGTCCACCGAGACCAGCCGGTCGAGCCGGCGCAGGTCGAGGGCGACGAAGGGGCGGTCGGTGTGCGGCGCGAGCCCGCCGACGACGGAGGTGCCGCCGCCGAAGGGCACCGCGGCCAGCCCGTGCGCGGCGCAGGCGGTGAGGACCGCCAGCACCTCGTCGTGGCTGCCGGGCAGCACCACGGCGGCCGGGATGTCGTCCACCTCGCCCGCGCGGATGCGCAGCAGGTCGGGGGTGGACTTGCCGCGGGTGTGGCGGATGCGGCTCTCGGCGTCGGTGCGGACGTGCTCCGGGCCGCCTGTGGCCTTCGCGAGGGCGGCGCGGGCCTCGTCGCCGAGGGGCGAGGGCGGCGCGTCGATGCCGTCCAGCCCGGCGGGGCCGCTCTCGCGGGGGGTGACGCCCAGCAGCTCGCGCAGCAGTCCGGTCACGGTCTCCGGCAGGGGGGCCGCCTTGGCCGGGTCGCCCCAGCCGCTCCACAACATGTCCACGTCGTACCTGTCCTCACCGTCGGGGTGTGCGGGGATCCGCGGGGAGCGCGGGGGTTTCGCGGGGCGTGCCCGGAGTCCGTCCCGGGGGTGCACTGCCGCGCGGCCCGCACTGGCATTACACTGTGACAGATGACGCCCATTCGTCACAACCAGTCGGACGCAGACACCGTGCTCGACGCCGCACGCGACTGCGTCCTCGCCGTCGGCGTACGGCGCACGACCCTCACCGACGTCGCCCGCCGCGCCGGGGTCTCCCGGATGACGCTCTACCGGCGCTGGCCCGATGTGCGCACCCTCGTCGGCGACCTGATGACCCGGGAGTGGATCGAGATCGCGGTCGGCGCCATGCCGGACACGGTCCCCGGCGCCCCCACCCGGGAACGGATCGTCGACGGACTGGTCGGCGGCGTCGAGGCGTTCCGCGCCCACCCGCTCTTCCACAAGATCCTCGACGTCGACCCCGAACTGCTCCTGCCGTACCTCCTCGACCGGCGCGGCACCAGCCAGGACGCCCTCCTCGGGCTGATCTCCGCCGGCCTGGCGGAGGGGCACGCGGACGGCTCCGTCCGTCGTGTGCACACCGACCTCCAGGCCCGGTCCCTGCTCCTGGTCGTGCAGTCCTTCGCCATGTCCCTGCGCACCATGACCGACGAGGACGACCCCGCGCTGACCGACGCGGCCTTCCTCGACGAGCTGCGCACCCTCCTGGAGAGGACCCTCGCCCCATGACCACCCCCGCCGCCCCCGCCTCCTCCCTGAACGCCGCCCGCCGCGCCCGGGACCTCGCCGCCCTCGCGGACGGGGCCGAGGTGGACGTCCTCGTCGTCGGCCTCGGCGCCACCGGAGCGGGCGCCGCCCTGGACGCGGCCGCCCGCGGGCTGCGCGTCGCCGCGATCGACGCCCACGACCTCGCCTTCGGCACCTCCCGCTGGAGCTCCAAGCTGATCCACGGCGGCCTCCGCTACCTCGCCACCGGGCAGCTCGACGTCGCCCACGAGAGCGCGGTGGAACGCGGCATCCTCATGGAGCGCACCGCACCCCATCTGGTCCGCGCCCAGCCCTTCGTCCTCCCGCTGACCCCGCTGGTCAGCCGCGGGCAGGCATCCCTCGCCCGGGCCGGGTTCCGCGCCGGCGACCTGCTGCGTGCCGCAGCCCGCACCTCCCGCGCCACCCTCCCCGCGCCGCGCACCCTCTCCGCGGTCGAGACCCGGCACCTGGCACCCGCCCTGCGCCCGGCCGGGCTGCGCGGCGGACTGCTCTCCTGGGACGGGCAGCTCACCGACGACGCCCGCCTGGTGACCGCGATCGCCCGCACCGCCGCCGCGCACGGGGCCCGGATCCTGACCCGGGTCCGGGCCCTCTCGTTCACCGGCGCCGGCGCGCTCGTCCGCGACGAACTCACCGGCGAGGAGCTGCGCATCAGGGCCCGGACGGTGGTCAACGCGGCCGGGGTGTGGGCCGGCGGCCTGGTCGACGACATCCGGCTGCGCCCCTCCCGGGGCACCCACCTGGTGCTGCGCGCCGACGCCCTGGGCGAGCTGTCCGCCGGGCTCCACATCCCGATCCCGGGCGAGCGGAACCGTTTCGTCCTGGTCCTTCCGCAGGGCGACGGGCGGGTCTACGTCGGCCTCACGGACGAACCCGTCGACGGGGAGGTGCCGGACGTTCCCGAGGTCCCCGAGACGGACATCGGCTTTCTGCTGGACGTCCTCGGCTCCGCGCTCGACGTCTCCCTGGGCCGCGCGGACGTGGTCGGCGCCTTCGCGGGGCTCCGGCCGCTGCTGGACACCGGCGACGGGCCCGGCCGCACGGCGGACATCTCCCGCCGCCACGCGGTCCTGACCTCGCCCGGCGGGGTGGTCACCGTCGTCGGCGGCAAGCTCACCACCTACCGGCGGATGGCCCAGGACGCGGTGGACGCGGCGCTCGCCGCGGGCGGGCTGACGGCGGGGCCCTGCCGCACCGCGGCCCTCCCGCTCGTCGGCGCGGCCCGCCCGGCGGCCCTCGCCGCCCTCGACGTCCCGCGCCGCCTGGTCCGCCGCTACGGCGCGGAGGCCCCGGCGGTCCACGCCCTGGCCGCCACGTCCCCCGACCTGTCCCGCCCGGTGGCCCCCGGCCACCCGGTCACCGGCGCCGAACTCCTGTGGGCGGTCCGCCACGAGGGCGCCCTCGACGTCTCCGACGTCCTCGACCGCCGCACCCGCATCGGCCTCGTGGGCCCGGACCGCGAGGCGGCGACGGAGGCCGCGGAGGCGGCCCTGGCCGCGGTGTGACGGGGCCGGGCCGGGCGGGGGCGGATGCCGCTCGGCCTACCCGTGCCCGCCGCCCTCGGCCGGGCGGCCCGGGGCCCTGGCCCCGTCATCGCCCCGCCCCGGCCCGCTGGGGCGGGATGGCGCCGGGCCGGGCCCCGGTTCAGCCGGGGCCCGCGCCCGCGTGCCCCGTCGCGGCCGGAGCACCGTCCCGGGCCGCCGGGCCTAATCGGCGTCCGGCAGGAGCCGGCCTGGCCGGGGCGGGTGGCCCGGGTCCGGGCCGCTGGGGGCCGGCCCCCGGCCCGCCAGGCCCACCGGCCTCGCCTGGGCAGGGCGACTCGGCTCGCGGGCCGAGCGGGAGCCGACACCGGCTCTGCCGGAGCCGGGGCCGGGTTCAGCCCGGGATCGGGCGGGCCCCGTGCCGGTTCTCGACAGAGCGCCGCCCCGCGTCGAAGTCCCCGGCCGGTACGGCGCTCACGGCGAGCACCAGGCCGGGCGCGGTGCCGTCGCCGACCAGCGAGACGGGCGCCCCGGCCACTCCGGCGAGCGCTGACACCGCCTCGGCCAGGGCCCTCCGCCGACCGCGCCGCGGCGCGCCCGCCGGGGCGGGATGGCGCCCGGCCCGGCGGGCTCACCCACCTCGGCCGGGCAGGCCGTCCCGGTCTCCGGCCGAGCCGAGTCGGCACCGGTGGTGCCCCGGCCGGAGCCGGGGTTCAGCCCGGAACGGACGTGCCCGCCACGCGCCGGTCGCGGCCGGGCCTACCGGCCCCGGCCGGGCCAACCCGGTTCCCGGGCGCGGACGCGCCCCTACGCGAGGAAGGCCGCCCGCTCGCGCGGCACCCCGTGGGCGAAGCCCGTGCCCGCCGCCCAGCGGGCGGCCTCCGACACCGCGAGGTCGGACAGGCGCTGCCACTCGTTGCCCTGGGAGCCCGCGACGTGCGGGGTGATCAGCGCGCCCTCGCAGGACCAGAGCGGGTGGTCCGGTGGCAGGACGTCCGGGTCGGTGACGTCGAGGACCGCTCGGATGCGGTTCTCCCCGAGCGCCTCGACCAGGGCGTCCTGGTCCACGACCGCGCCCCGGGCCGTGTTGACCAGGACCGCGTCGTGCCGCATCGACCCCAGCAGCTCCCGGCTCACCAGCCCCCGCGTCTCCGGCAGCAGCGGGGTGTGCACGCTGACCGTGTCGCTGCGCGCGAACAGCTCGCCGAGGCCGACCGCCTCCACCCCCAGCGCCCGCGCCTCCGTCTCCGTCACGAACGGGTCGTGCAGCAGGACCGCCAGGTCGTACGGACGCAGCAGTTCGATCACCCGCCGGCCGATCATCGACGCCGACAGGATGCCCACCGTGCGGCGGTAGTTGCCGACATGCGCCGGGACCCGCAGCCAGTCCTCCCGTGAGGCACCCGCGCGGTACTCCCGCGCCTGCTCCAGGACCCGTTTCCCGGTCAGCAGGATCACGCCCACCGTGTACTCGGCCACCGGCAGCGCGTTGGCCGAGGCCGCCGAGGACACCTCGACGCCGCGTTCCCAGCACGCCTCGGTGACATGCCCCCGCACCGAACCGGCCGTGTGCACCACGGCCCGCAGCAGGGGCGCCGCCGCCAGCGCCGCCGCGTCCAGCGGGGGACAGCCCCAGCCGGTCACCAGGAGTTCGGCGCCGGCGAGCAGCTCGCGGGCCCGGTCGGTGGTGAAGTCGTCCAGCACCGGCGGGGGCGCGAGGTCGCACACCTCGCCGAGCGCGGCGAGCGCGCGCGGCCCCAGCACGGCGGACGCGGCCTCCGGGGACATCGCCAGGACCGCCCGGGGCCGGTGCGGGCGGGCGGACGACGGCGGCGGGGGCGTCATGGGCGACCTTTCGGTTCGGTGACGAAGACAGGGCGGACGCGGGACGCGGGCCGGGTGATCGACCGAGTGAAGCGCGCCCCGGGACGGCCCGGCAAGGCCCCGCGCGGACCGGGCGCGCCTGCGGCGGCCGGTCCCGCTTCGAGATGCGACCGCGCACCGGCCCTGTTTCGCTGGGCGGAGTGCTCTCGACACGCCCGAGGACGCGGAGAGCGGAGAGCGGAGGAGAGAGAACGTGGACGGATACGAGGAATCCCGCGGCCGGGTGCGGCAGATGCGCGAGAAGGCCAAGGAACTCGGCGAGGCCGCCGACCGCAGCAGCGACCCCAAGGAGAAGAAGCGCCTCAAGGACAAGGCCGAACGGCTCCGGGCGCAGTCCGACCAGGAGTCCGCGATGGGCGCCGGGGACATCTACCCCAGCCCCTGACCGGCACAGCCACAGCCACCGGCACAGGCACAGCCACCCCGCACAGCTGCAGCCACCGGCCCGGGGAGTCCCGCGCTCCCCGGGCCGTCCGCTGCCCACCCCCACCCCGCCGCATTGGCCCCTCGGGGCGAACGCGCCCCGGACGCGGGCATTTCTGCGCGATCACGGGCCCGCCGGGCCCTAGGGTCGGGCCCGACCAGGGGGCCGTGTTCAGCGAGTGGAGTCAGCCGATGCCCATGACCGCCATCCGTACCCGCCGTCCGGCCCGCCGCGCCGCCGTGCGCGTGGCCGCCGCCGCGTTCGCCGTCGCCGCCCTGACGGCGGTCGCGCCCGCCCAGGCCGCCGCCCCGGCGAAGGCCGCGCCGTCCACCGCCGCGGCCGCCGCCCCGGCGAAGCCGTACGGCACGGTGACCGCGCGCAGCGGGCTGAACCTGCGCGCCTACCCGAGCACCGACTCCTCGGTGAAGGGCAGCCTGCGCTACAACGCCCAGGTCGGCCTGGTGTGCAAGGTCCGCGCCCAGGACATCGCCGGGAACGACCTCTGGTACCTGGTGCGCGACAGCCGCAAGGTGTGGGTCCCGGCCCGCTACGTCGCCGCCACCGGCTATGTGAAGTACTGCAAGGACGTCCAGATGTGACGCCCGCCGGCACCGCACCGGGCCGCCGCCGTACACCCTGGCGGCGGCCCGGCCCGCGTCCGTCCGCCCGCGTCAGTCCACCGGCCAGGTGTGCACCGGCGCGTTGAGGTGCATGTACTCCAGGTACTGCCCGGTCATCAGCCGCAGCGCCTCGTGGTGGTCGACCCGGTTGCCCCGGTCGATGCGGTGGAACATCTCCGCCTGCCACACCGCCCCGTTCCGCCCCGTCACACAGCGCTGCTCGATCACGCCGAGCAGCGGCTCCCGCCACGCCGTGTCCATGCCCGTGGCCTCCAGCCCCCGGTGCGCCAGCGGCAGCAGCCGCCGCAGCACCAGTTCGGCGACCGGCACCTCGCCCATGCCCGGCCAGTACAGCTTCGCGTCGATCCCGTGCCGGGCCGCCGCGTGCAGATTGTCCTCGGCGGCCTGGAACGACATCCGGGACCACACCGGCCGCTCCTCGTCGACCAGAGCCCGCGTCAGACCGTAGTAGAACGCCCCGTTGGCCAGGATGTCGGCCACCGTCGGGCCCGCCGGCAGCACCCGGTTCTCGATCCGCAGATGCGGCTTGCCGTGGTCGACCGCGTAGACCGGCCGGTTCCAGCGGTAGATCGTGCCGTTGTGCAGGGTCAGTTCACCGAGCGCGGGCACGTCCCCGCCGTCCAGGGTCTCCCTGGGGTCCTCCTCGTCGCAGAGCGGCAGCAGCGCCGGGAAGTAGCGCACGTTCTCCTCGAACAGGTCGAAGACGCTGTTGATCCAGCGCTCCCCGAACCAGACCCGGGGCCGCACCCCCTGCACCTTGATCTCCTCCGGGCGGGTGTCCGTGGCCTGCTCGAAGAGCGGGATACGGGTCTCGCGCCACAGCTCCTTGCCGAACAGGAACGGTGAGTTGGCCGCGAGCGCCACCTGCACCCCGGCGATCGCCTGCGCCGCGTTCCAGTACGCCGCGAACTGCTCGGGCGCGACTTGGAGATGGAACTGCGTACTGGTGCAGGCCGCCTCCGGGGTGATGGTGTCCGCGTAGGTGCGCAGCCGCTCGACGCCGTCCAGTTCGATCCGCAGGTCCTCGCCGCGCGCCGCGAACACCTGCTCGTTGAGCAGCCGGTAGCGGGGGTTCTCCGACAGCGCCTCGGCGCTGACATGGTCCCTGCGCAGGGTCGGCAGGATCCCGACCATGGCGAGGTGCGCCCCGATCGCGGAGGCCCGGTCCTCGGCGTGGTTGAGGGCGGCGCGGATCTCCTGCTCCCAGGAGTCCGGGCCGCCCGCGGTGAGCCGCCGGGGCAGGATGTTGATCTCCAGGTTGAACCGGCCCAGCTCGGTGTCCCAGGCGGGGTCGGCGATGGCGTCCAGCGCCTCGGTGCTCCGCATGGCCGGCTGGGCGTTCTCGTCGACGAGGTTCAGCTCGATCTCCAGCCCGACCTGCGGCCGTTCGAACTCGAACCGGGCCCCGCGCAGCATCTGCGCGAAGGTGTCCAGGCAGGACTGCATCTTGTCTCGGTAGCGGCGGCGGTCGTCACGGGTGAACACCAGCGCCGGGACGTCCCGTCCCATCGGCCCTCCCGGAGTCGTCGGGCGGCGGACAGCCAGCTCTCAGCTCTCAGCGTGCCACCGACCGGCGGTGCCGACCAGCGAGAGCGGCCCCGGCCCCCGGGCGCTGACCGGACGTGTCCGCGCGGTCACCGGGCGGACCCGACCTGCCCCGCCCGGTCACCCGCGCCGTTCGAGCAGCCCCCGGACGTAGGCGGCCTGGCCGGCGTGCTGGAGGTCGTCCGCGAGAACGCTGACCAGCCGCACGCCGAGGGTGACCGGCGGGTCCCAGCCCTCGTCCACGACCCGGTCCAGGTCCCCGGCGTCCAGGGTCCGGACGTAGTCGAGGGTGCGGGCGTGGACGGCGTCCGCGTAGCCGAGGAGGTCGGACGCCGGGGCGCGCACCGCCGCCACGTCCCCGGCGGAGTGGCCGTAGCCGGTCGCCGTGTCCGGGAACGGCAGCCCGAACCGGCCGGCCCAGCCCTCGGAGGTCCACACCTGCTCCCGGCCGGCCGCGTCCGCGAGGTGGTCGTCCTGGACGCGGGCCAGGTGCCAGACCAGCCAGGCGACGGTGTTCGCGCCCTCCTCCGGGCGGGCCGCGAGCTCGTCCTCCGACAGCCCCTCGACCGCCTCGTGCACGGCCTCGCGCACCCGCTCGAAAGCGTCCGCCAGCAGTGCGGTGGTGTCCATTCCGCTCCTCCGCTCCCTCGTCTCCCGGTGGTGCCCCCGCGCCACTCCCGATCGTGCCCGCCCGGACGTCGCGGCGCGCGATGTCACGCGATGCGCGAGCACTTCACCCGGGGCGTCCCGGGACGCCTCGGGACGCTCAGGGATCCCCCCGGAGCGGCCGCGGAGACGCGCGCGGACCACCTCGCGGACCGCCCCGGGGGCCATCCGCGGACCACCCGGGAGCCCCGCCGCCGCACGGGAATCGGTCGGGCCCGTCGCTTTCACGCCATCGAACGGCGGTTCGGAGCAAGCGGGTTGACACCTCCTCAGGGTCCCGCCGTTCATGGAGTTGTGCAGGGCGGAACTCCGGACGGCGGGGCTTTTGCCGCTCCTTGAGGCTTCTGTCGTGTCGTCTGCGTCACGTCTTGGCCAAAACTTGAAACTCCTGAGACTCCTGATGCGTCTGTCTGGATGCCACCGGCGGGGCGTGTCACCGCCGGTGCAGATGTTCGGATCCGGAGGTCTTTCGGTGAAAGACCTTCACAGTGTCACTCTATGTGCTGAGGAAGTGGCACTTTCGCCACGAACTGTCACATGAGGAGCCCGGGCTGGTGCGCGGGCAGGGGAGGAAGCAGCAGATGAAACCGTTCGCCTGGAACTACGCACAGCCCGCGGACCCGGCCCCGGCCCTGGTCTCCTACTCCTACGACGCGACGCTCCAGTTGAACGTCCTGTCCGACGGCCGGCCCGCGATCTCGGACCGCGCGCTGCTCGCCGCCGCCGGCACGACGACGTCCAAGGCGGGCTCCGCGACCCACTTCGACGACTGAACCCGCACGGCCCGCCCCCATGACCCACGCCACCCCCGCGACCGACCCGACCGGGCCGGCCGGCGCCGCCCCCTCGCACGGGCGGCCCGAACGGCCCGGCGCCCTCCGTGCGCCCGCACCGCACGGCCTGCCCGCCCGGCTCTGTCCGGCGGGGCCCGCACCGCACCGCGCCCCCGCCCTCCGCCGTGCGCCCGCACCGCGCCGCGACCGGACGGACCGGGCGCGGTGACCGTCCTCGTCCTGACGAGCGCGGAGGACGTCACCGCGGACCTCGTGGTGGCGGAACTGCACGAACTGGGCGTCCCCCTGGTCCGGTTCGACCCCGCCGACCTGCCCGGTGACGTCTCGCTCTCCGCCGAGTACGTCCGCGGCGAGTTCCGCGGCTACCTCTCCACCGGCGGCCGGGTGGCCAGCGTCGACGCCGTCCGCTCCGTCTGGGTCCGCAGGCCCGGCGAGGCCGCCGCGCACGCCCCCGAGCCCTCCGCGTGGCTCGCCGAGGAGAGCGCCCACGCCCTCTACGGCATGCTCGACTCCACCGACGCCCGCTGGATGAACCACCCCAGCGCCGCGGCCCGGGCCCGCCGCAAGCCGTGGCAGATGCGCATAGCCCACGGCAGCGGGTTCCCCGTGCCCGCCACCCTGGTCACCACCTATCCGGCGATGGCCCGGCGCTTCGCCGAGCAGTACCGGCACGTCGTGGTGAAGTCCGTCTCCGGGAAGTCGCCCGGCGACCCGCCCATGGCCCTGCCGACCTCCCTCGTACCCCCGGACGCCGACTTCTCCGGCGTGGCCGCCGCCCCCACCCTCCTCCAGCGGTACATCGCCAAGCGGGCCGACATCCGGCTCACGGCCGTCGGGGACACCTACTTCGCCGCCCGCAAGGTCGCCGAGGCGGGCCAGGTCGACGGGCGCTTCGGCGACACCGGGCACCAGTGGAAGCCGGTCGAGACGCCCGCCCCCGTCGCCCGTGCGGTGGAGCGCTATCTGCGCCGGGCCGGACTCGCCTACGGGGCCTTCGACTTCGCGGAGGAGGAGACCACCGGCACCTGGTGGTTCCTGGAGTGCAACCAGGGCGGGCAGTTCGGCTTCGTGGAACTGGAGACCGGGCAGCCCATCTCCCGCGCCGTCGCCGAGTGGCTCGCCACGGAACCCGACTGAGCACCCGGGCAGCGCGCCCGGGGCGGCTCAGCCCGCGTCGTCCCCGCCTGGCTCATCCCGCCCGCGCCGCCACTCGGCCACCACCGCGTCCGCGTCGTACGGCCGCAGCCCCAGCGGGGGACCGGGCGGCGGGCGCAGCAGGGCCGCGGCGATCCGGTCGTTGATCTCGCCGACGATCCGCCGCACCGCCGCCTCCGAGGGCGCCCGCGAGGCCGCCTCCAGCGCGTCCTCCGCCTCCTTGCGCAGCGCCGGCGAGGGCGGCAGCACGGCCAGGCCCTCACGGTGCATCTTGCCCTTGACCCACCACAGCTCGTCGTACGGCGCGTCCGCGTCCGGCAGCGGCTTCCCGAACCCCGGCAGATCCCGGAACTCGCCGCGTTCGGACGCCTCGCGGATCTGCTTGTCCACGAACGACTCGAAGCTGACGCCCGGCGGTTTCCGTTCGGTCATGGCCCCAGCGTAATCCGGCCGTCCGGCCCTGCCCAGGGCCCGTCCCGGCCCCGGGCGCACCACCGCGAGGGCGGCCGCACTCGGGGCCGCCGGGCGCGGGTCAGCCGACCGTGAACGGCGCCGTCGCCCCGCTGAACGACGACACCCCGCCGAAGAGGCTCTTCGCGTCCCCGTGATGGACGATCCGGTACGTCCCGGCCGGGGTGCCCGGCGCGACCCGCCAGGTGACGACCGCCTTCGAGGTGCCCGTCAGCCCGTTCAGCCGCACCCACCGGTACGTGGTGTCCCAGTCGCCGTCGTCCAGCTCCCGGACCCACTTCCCGCCCACCTGCCGCTGGACCTCCAGGAAGGTGCCGCCCCGGCGCAGGTTGTTCTTCGGGTGCCCGGTGGCGAACTCCGCCGTCACCGTCGCCCCCGGCGCGTAGGACGCCGACGGCGCGCGCAGCACGTCCCCGAAGCGCTTCCCGGCGGGCGGGTTGTCCATCACCACGCCCGTCTGGAGGGAGAGCTGCCGCCCCGAGTGGTCCGGCGGGAGCGGCCCGCGCTCCACCTGTGTGCCCGTGCGCAGCGACTTCGCCAGCGCGGCGAACTCCTGCTGCTGCGCGGGGAGCGTGTTGCGGCCGTAGAGGGTCGAACCGCCCTCGTACTGCTGGAGGTCGTACTCCTCGGGCGTGGTCACGTACTGGCTGTAGGCGTTGGCGTACCCCTGCATCACCACGTTCTCCAGCGGCACGCCCAGCCCCTGGGCGACGGTGCGGCGGATCCGCAGACCGGCGACGACCGTGTACTCCGCCGGGCCGGCCACCAGATGGAGCTGGCCGATCTTCACGATCTGGAGCGGCAGGATCCGGGGGGTCGCGGGCACCGCCGCGTTCACCAGCCCCGTCGGCACCAGGTTCGCCTTCGGGTACTGGCAGCCCACCAGCCAGGCGGGCGGCTCGACGCCGAAGGGCTCCAGCAGCTTCGCCACCGGGCTGTTCATGCCCTCCGTGAACCCGGGCAGCGCCGGACCGTCCTCCACACTGCCCGCCAGGGTGGACGCCCCGACCATGGCCGGGCAGGTCCGCTGCTCCTTGCCGTCGGTGGTGTACTTTCCGGCGACCGTGACGTTCTCCATGTCGACGAAGCGCATCCGGGAATCGACGCTCCCGCTCACCGGCTCCGCCGCCCGGTCGTGGATCTCCTTCGCCCGCCGGAACTGCCGGTCGCCGATGATCCGGGTGTTCTCGAACTCGTCCTCGGTCGGTCCCGAACCCGGCTTGAGGTTCAGATTGGGCGACATGTCACCGGCGTTGGTGTTGGCGAAGGCCGCGACGAAGCCCTTGGCCTCGTCGAGATAGCGCACGCCCTCGTGGCCGTGCTCCCACTCATAGGAGGCGTAGCCCTTGTTGTCCGGGCTGAGGAGCGTGTTCTTGTTGGTCAGCGAGGTGTTGTGGGTGGCGAACCAGCTGATCGCGCCCACGTCCGCGCCGCCCTGCCGGAAGCGCAGCACCGTCATCGACGGGTCGATCCCGCCGGGGAAGGCCGCCCGGTCCGCGGCCGGGTTCCGGTCGAAGGCGGTCCGGGAGCGGTTGACGCTGGCGTTCGTCAACTCGCCCCGGCCCAGCGCGATCGTGCCCGGCCGCAGGTCCTCGTGGGCCTTCGCCACCGACTCCACGATGCCGTCCACGACCGCGCGGTAGGTGTCCTTCTGGAAGCCCAGGGAGGCCAGGTTGTAGGCGATGTGGTGCGAGTGGCCGCCGGAGCCCGCATGGGTGTGCGTCGCCGAAAGGAGCACGTTCCGCTCGGTGTAGAGAGAGCCGTAACGCTTCCTCAGCTCGGCGAGCACACCCTGCTGCACGGACTGGAACACCATGCCCAGATCGGCGTTGACATAGGCGACGCGTTCACCGGACGCCCGGTCGGCGACGACG
This sequence comes from Streptomyces sp. NPDC005805, assembly GCF_040630445.1. NCBI lineage: Bacteria > Bacillati > Actinomycetota > Actinomycetes > Kitasatosporales > Streptomycetaceae > Streptomyces > Streptomyces sp. NPDC005805. The sequence continues at coordinate 100,003 of NZ_JBEXXN010000007.1, read as the reverse complement.
AACGCCCGGGAGCGCTGCCGCTGGTGGATGCCGGTCGCCTTCTGGTCGAAGCTGGAGTAGCCCATCATGCCGACCTCGGCGGCCTCGCCGGTCACATCGGCGATACCCCGGCCGACCAGGTACTCGGTGCCGTCGGCGGCCCGGTCGGACGCGGGTGCCGGTTTCGGGGACGCCTCGGCGGGGCGGGCCGCGGGGACGGCGGACAGGGTCACGGCGCCGAGCGTGCCGGCGAGGACCAGGGAGAGCGCTCGCGCGCGTGGGGTGGGGGACCGCATGCCATCTCCCTCGGGATGCAGTGGAGTAACGGGTTCCACCGACGGTAGGCGGGGGAGAGGCCCCCGGAAGAGGACCCGACCGGCCAGTAACGGGACTTGACCGGCCACCCGGGGCCTGTCCCGCGGGCCGCCGCTCCCTCTACAGTGGCGCCCCGGAGGTGACACCCATGGCCCGCCCGACCCCCGAGGCACCTCGTCTCGCCGACCCCCGGTACGGCTCGGCCACCCTCACCCCGCACCTCCTGCGCTACCTCACCCTGGTCGCCGCCGAACGCGGCCACGACCTCGGCCCCGCCCTGCGGCGCGCCGGACTGAGCCCGGCCGTGCTCAGCTCGGTGGGCGGCCGCATCTCCTACCGGCAGGGCAGTTCCGTCATCCGGGAGGCCGTCGGACTCCTCGGCGACCCGGCCCTCGGCCTCGCCGTCGGCCGCCGCCAGCGGGTCACCTCCTGGGGGCTCGTCGGCTTCGGCCTGCTCGCCAGCCCGACCCTCGGCGACGCCCTCGCCCTCGGGGTGCGCCACCACGGAGTCACCGGCTCCATGCTCGACTACCGCACCGAGTCCGTCCCCGGCGGCACCGCGATCCTCGCCGCCGCCCGCTACACCGACTCCGCCCTCCACGCCTTCCTCCTGGAGGAGGCATTCGGCAGCATCGTCGCCCTCGTCCGGGACGCCCTGGACGCGGAGTTCGCGCCGCGCGCCGTCGCCGTGCGGCACCCACGCCCCGCGCACGGGTCCGCGTACGAGGAGTGGTTCCGCTGCCCGGTCGTCTTCGCCGCCCCCGACGACCGCATGGAGTTCGCCGACGACTGGCTCGCCCGCCCGGTGCCCACCGCCGACCCCTACGCCCTCGCCCAGACCGTCCAGCTCCTCGACGCGGCCCGGGACCGGGGCCGGGAGCACCAGGACCTGGTCGAGGGAGTGGAGGTGTCGGTCGCCCGGAGCCTGCCCCGGGTGCCCCCGCTCGCCCACCAGGCCCTCGCCCGGGGGATGAGCGAACGCACCCTGCGCCGCCGCCTCGCCAGACACGGCACCAGCTACGAGGCGCTGGTCGACTCGGTGCGCCTGGTCCGCGCCGAGGAGCTGATCACCACCAGCGACCTGCCGCTCCAGCGGATCGCGGGCATGCTCGGCTTCAGCGACGCCCGCACCCTGCGGCGGGCCGTGGCCCGCTGGTTCGGCACCAGCCCCTCCGCCCTGCGCGGTGCACGCACCCCCGTGGACCGGGCCGCCCGGCCCGCGGCAACGGCACGCGCACCGGGCGGCGCGGCCGTCAGCGGCGCAGCACCCGCAGGTACTCCACCGTGTACTCCATCTCCCTGACGTCCGGGTCCGGCGCGGGGTGGTAACGGCCCGCGCACACCGACAGGTTGACGATCAGATACGCCCGCCAGCGGCGGCCGACCCCGCGCCGGTCCGCGAAGACCCGGTCGCCGTTGACCGACCAGACCACCGAGGAGGCCCCGAACTCGCAGCGCAGGTCCACCCACGCGCCGTGCGCGACGTCCGGCCGCCGCACATACCGCTGGGTGCGGCGCACATGGTTGGTCAGCTCCAGCAGGTCCGGGTTGTCCGGGTGGTACTCGAAGACGTCGATCTCGTTGCCGCCGTCGAGCCAGGTCCAGACGGCGGGCCAGGCGCCCATCGCCCCGGGGAGCCGGACGCGGGTCTCCAGCACGTCCCCGGCCCGGACCATGAAGCCCTCCTCGCTGCCCTCGGTGGTCAGCAGACCCGCGTTCCAGTAGCCGTCCGGGCGGCGGACGGCCCGGAAGGCGCCTTGGCGGGTGTACGCGGGGTCGTCGGTGAGGTGGTCCAGTTTGTTGTCGCCCCGGTTGCGGGGGCCGCCCTGGGGATAGGCCCAGGACCGGCCCGCGACCCACTGCGCGGGCGAGGTGAAGTCGGCGGTGAAGACGGGTCCGGCCGGGGCGGCGGCCCCGGCCGCCGGACGGGGGACGACGGGTTCGGGGGCGACGGCGGCGTCACCGGTGCCCGCGGTGGTGTCTGCGGGGGAGAGGGGGTCGTCGGTGCTCACACGGACCTCCTTGCGAGGAACCGGCCGCGCCCGCCCGGCCCTGCGGCCGGCCGCTGCCACGGCCGGTCTGCTCAACGGCGGGACCCGGCCCCGGGTCACCCCCCGCCCCCGGCGACCGGCCCGATCAGGCCGCCCGTCCCGCCACCCGGGTGTCCGAAGCGCACGGCGTGTCGCGGGAGCCCGCCGGGACGGGCGCGAGCCGTGGGGCGGACCGGTACCCGCGAGTCGGCCCGGGTCCCACGACCCCGGCACCGGACGTCACCTTCCGGACATAGGGGTACGACGGGAAGTCGACGCCCCCGGTCCCCCGGCGCGGCCTCCGCGACCCGCCCGGAGCATGCGCGCCGCCCCGCCCCGGGCGGATGATGGGGAGGGACACGGCACCCGGACCACCCCGGGATGTCCGGCGGACCAGCGGAGTGGGATGCCATGGACGTGCACCGGATCCGTCTCGGCGACGGCCACCTGACGACCGTACGGGACGAGGGGACCGGCGAGCCGTGCGTCCTGCTGCACGGCTCCCCGCTCGACCGCCACTCCTGGGACGCCCTGATCCCGTACCTGGCCCGGGACGCCCGGGTGATCGCCTACGACCTGAGGGGCCACGGCACCGCCGCGGGCGCCCCGCCCGCGGTCTCCGTCGCGGACTACGCCGACGACCTCGCCGCGCTCCTGGACCGGCTCGGCGTGGACCGCGCCCATGTCGTCGGCCATTCCTTCGGCGGGGAGGTGGCGCAGCGGTTCGCCCTGGCGTTCCCCGGGCGGGTGCGCCGGCTCACCCTGCTCTGCACCCGCGCCACGCCCTATCCCGCCTTCCGTGAGGCGGCCCGCCTCCTGGCGGACTCCGGCCCGGCGGTCCGGGTCTCCGCGGTGGCCCGCTGGTTCCCGCCGGAGGCCGTGGCCGCGGACCTGCCGCCGGTCCGCTACGCCACCGCGTGCGTCCGGGACGCCGACCCGGCGGTCTGGGCGGCCACGCTCCGGATGATCGCGGACTTCGACGCCCTCGACGGACTGCGCGCCCTGCCGGTACCGGCCACCGCCGTCGCCGCCGAGCACGACCGGGTCGCCACCCCCGACGCGATGCGCCTGATCGCCGAGGCCCTGCCGCACGGCGGCTTCCGCCTGCTGGCCGGGGCGTACCACCTGGCCCCGCTCCTGCTGCCGCAGCGGACCGCCGCGATGATCCGCGAGGACGCCGCCGCGCGGCCGCGGGCCCCGGAGCCGCGCGCCCCGGCGGGCGGCCACCGGCGTCCGGGCCCCTGAACCCGCGCCCTCCACGCGGTAACCCGGCCGTCCACGGTCGGCACGCCCCGCGGACGGCGCGCGCTCCGGGAGCCCAAGGGGCACACGGCCGTACGTGGGGGGTTGCGGGAGCGACCTGGTGCGGGCCGTTCCCGAACGGCCGTGCGCCCGGCGGCGGCCGGTGTCCGTGGCCGCCGTGTGGGGAACTGTGGCCCAAAGACCCCACCCGATCAAGGAATTCGGAGGGCCCGGATTTCCACAGAGTTGCCCTTCACTGTTGAAACCCCGGCCCGCCGTCCGGCCCGGAGCCCGGCAGGACGCCCGGCCCGGAGCCCGGCCGGATCCCCGGCGGCGGGGACCCCGGCTCCGGCCACTCCCAGGAGATCCCGTGGATGCCGGCGGGCGCGCGGCCGGGCGCCGAGTGCACCGTGTGCGAGGCGTCCAGCGCGATCCGGTGCCGGTACGCGGCCGGCGCCCCGTGCCGCTCCAGGTAGTAGCGGTGGCCCACCACGGGCAGGGCCCGCGGGTCGAAGTAGACCTGGAGGAGGTAGTCCCGCAGCGGTACCCGGGTCCGGCGCTCGTAGTGGTCGTCGGTGCCGTCCCCCGCGTCGACGTGGATGGTGTAGTCGATGACGACCGTCTCGTTCCGCGCGAGCCGCCGGCCGAAGCCGATCTCGATGGCGACCGAGTCCATCTCGGGCCGGAACTCCAGCTCCGCGAGGAGCCCGCAGCGGACGGCGACCCGCACCCCGCGCGCCCCGGCGCCGTCGAAGGTGTGGACCGTCGTGAAGTGGTCGGCCCCGGCCCGGGAGGCGCGCATCACCTGCTGGATGGAGAGGGACACCAGTCGCCGGCGCTCGTCCAGGGTGACCGTCTCGCGGATGCTCAGCGTGCTCACGGACTCGTTCAGGGCGGCGAACCGGGGCCCGAGGACCCGCTCCACCAGGGAGTCCTCACCGAAGACCCGGTGCGAGGCGCTGACGTCGTGGGCGGGCGGCGCGGTCCGGCCGCGCGGCCGGTAGGGGCCGATCAGCGAGCGCAGCGCCCCGGGCCGCACGGCGAGGACCGTCTCCAGCACCTCCACGGCCCGCAGCGAGCGGGCGCGTTCCGGTTCGCTGCGGCCGCGCTGCCAGTAGCTGAGGGTCGTCAGGCTGACCCGTACGCCGTGGACGGCGAGCCGGTGGCGCACCCGGTCCAGGGACAGCCCGCTCCGCCGGACGGCCTGCTGGAGCCCGTCGGCGAAGCTCGTGCCGGGCGGGAAGGACAGGAGTTCGGGGGAGGACGGCTGGTCCTGGTGGTTCACGGGCGGGTCTCCCGTCGCCTCCCGGGGGCGGTTCCGAGGGGCGGGGTCGGGCAGGGCAGGGACGGACCGCACACGATATCCGCCCTGCGCCCCCACGGGCAGACCGTTCCGGCCGCGTGCGAGACTCGTCCGTCGTGAACGGACGGGCGGGGAACGGGAAGAGCGTGCGGATACGAGGCGGGGGACGTACGGGCAGGACACTGCTCACGGCGGTGACGCTGGCGGCGGCGCTGACCACCACCGGCTGCGGGGCGCTGCTCCTCGACGACAAGGGCCCGCTCCCGCCGAGGCCCGCGGCCGTCCCCGCGGACACCGTGGTGACCGAACTGACCGCCGCGCTGGCTGCCGAGGGCGTCCCCGTCGAGCGGGCGCCGCGCGACGGGCTGCCCGACTGCTACGAGCGGCTCACGGGCCGGCACGCGGCGCAAACGGCCGACCGGGCGCTGCGGGCCGCCTTCGAGCGGGTGCGCGCCGACCACGGGTGGGGGACCGGGCCCGACCAGGGGGAGGGCGTGCTCAGCGCGAAGCGCGGCAACTGGGTCGCCATGGCGTCCCTCCAGGGCCCGGCGCCGGGTCCGGCCGAGGAGGCGGTGATCACGGTCTCCCTCGTCTGCTCCGGCCCCTCCGCCGCACCCTCGTCCCCGCCCCCGCCCCCGCCCCCGTCCACGGAGCCGGCCCCGGCGTCCTCCTGACCGCGCCCGCCGGGACCCGGGCCCGGGACCCGGGACCGGCAGCGCGGTCAGCCCGCGGGCACCTCGCTCGTCATCGGCGGCCCGTCCGGCGTGGGCCGGACCGGCCCGAAGAGCACCGCCCGCGCCACCTCCGGCGCCAGCAGCGCCCCCACCGGCGCGGTGAGGGTCAGCACCGACCGGAACGCCCGGCCCACCACCGGGTCGCCGTGGTAGCGCTGCTGCACCCGGTCCACGTACCAGCTCGCCGGGCGGTCCAGCGGACGGGCGGACACCGCGCTGCCCGTCGCCCCCGGCATCTTCCGGTCCGCGCCCGCGGAGATGTCCCACGCCTGCTTGGACGCGGCGCACAGCGCGCGCTGCACCCGCAGGGTGGTCGGCTTCCGGCGCGGGTCCGTCAGCGCCTCGCGCAGCGCGACCGCGCTCAGCGCCGCGACCGCCATCCCCTGCCCGTAGATCGGGTTGAACGCGCACAGCGCGTCCCCGGTCGCGAGGAACCCGGCCGGACGGCGGCCCGCCCGGTCGTAGCGCCGCCGCACGTTCGACGTCCGCCGGAAGCCGTACGGCGGGGTCTCCGGCACCGCCTCGCGCATCCAGTCGTGGATGAACGGGTGCGGGAAGCGCAGCGCGTACTCGGTGAACGCCTCGTCCTCCGTGGGCGGTTCGTCGCCCCGCAGCCCCGAGAGGATCACCAGATGGCGGCCGTCCTCCAGGGGCAGCACCCCGCCCGCGTACACCTGCTCCGGGCTCGGGAACACGTAGTAGCCCTGCGCGTGGGTGCCCAGGTGGTCGCTCTTGTTCCGGTAGATCCGCGAGGCGTACGCGAGACCGGTGTCGATGGTCTCCTCCTCGGGCGGCTCGGCGCCGAGGGCCGTCAGCCACTGCGGGGCCCGTGAGCCGCGGCCCGTCGCGTCGACCACCAGGTCCGCGGCGAGGGCACGCGGTTCGCCGCCGTCACCCCCGCGTTCGCGCAGGAGGACGCCCCGCACCCGCCGCGCGTCCCCGAGCAGACCGACCGCCTCCGTGCCGGTCACCGACTCCACGACCGGGTTCGCCAGCACCCGGGTGCGCACCAGGTGCTCCAACTGGGCGCGGGAACCGCTGAAGAAGTGCGAGGTCGCCGCGGTGCGCCGGAACCAGCGCCCGCTCTGCCACTGCACCATGTCCGTCGGCACGGCGAGCCGGGGCGCGCCCGCCGCCCTCAACTCGGCCGTGAAACCGGGCAGCAGCGTGTCGAGGGCGATCTGGCCGCCCTCCAGCAGGACATGGGCGTGCCGGCCCTGGGGGACCCCGGCCCGCGACTCGGGCCCGTCCGGATACCGGTCGCGCTCCACCACCGTGACCCGGTCCGCGTGTTCGGCGAGCACATGGGCCGCCAGCAGACCCGCCAGACTCCCCCCGACGACGACCGCGTGCCGTCCGCCCGCGCCACCCGCCACGCCGCGTCCCCGTCCCTCGTCCACCATGCATCAGCCCCTCGTACTGGGTCAGTTGATCCCGGACCGACCAGTATCCCCGCCGCCGGTGACACGACGGCGCCTTTCCGCCGCGGTCCGCGCCCCACCGCCCGCACCGGCCGAACACCCGCCCCGGTCCCGGACGGCAGTGCGCACCCGGCAGGGCCCGGCCGCCCCGCCCGGCCGGGTGCGCATGGGGCACCGGACCGCGCGGTCGTGGCCACGGTGGCCTCCCGCCCGGCCCGGGGGCGCATGAGTACCCGGACCCGGGGATCTGAGTACGCCGGCCGATCTCCCCGCCCGCCGCCGCTGCTGGAATCGGTTCATGACCTCCGACTCCACCGGCCCCCGCCGGCTCCGCGTCCGCCACGTCGCCGCCACCGGCACCGCCCTGGCCGGGGTGCTGCTGCCGCTCGCCGCCGGGGTGCTGCTCGCCCGGAGCGTCGGCGCGGACCCGATGACGTCGGTCAACGCCTTCCTGACGGGCGGCGCGCAGCGGGCCGCCGTGCGCACCCCGCGGCTGCCCGGCTGCCGCCGGCACGCCGTGCTGGGACGGGCGCCCGTGGTGCGCTCCGCCGCCACCCTGCGGGAGGCGGCGGGGCGCATCCGGCCGGTCGCGGACCGCTGCGCGGTGGCCCTGGCACCGCTGGGCCGCCGCGCCCGCCGCCCGGCCACAGCGGGCGCCGGACCGGCCGCCGCCCCGGCCGGCGGGGGGCTCCGGTGACCGGCGCGGGCCGCCCGCTCCCGCTCCCGGGCAGGATCAGGGCGCCCGAAATATACTGTTCGCGGGCCGTGCGGGCCCAGCCGGTCCGGGTCCGACGCGCGGCCCGGAAGGGCTGGGCACAGGAGGAGTCGAAGGTGCCGCGGAGAGCGTCATGACCCGGCGTCGTCCCCCGCGGTCGGCGACCGCGGACGATCTGCTCACCGCACTCGGACTGCTCACCGACCGGGCGCGCAAGACCGCCGAGAGCCAGAAGGCCCGCGTCGAACTCGCCGAGGCCCTCCAGCGCTCCATGCTCCCCAGCCGCCTCCCGGCCGTCCCCGGACTGCGGGTCGCCGCCCGCTACACGCCCGCCCGCAACGGCCTCGACATCGGCGGCGACTGGTACGACGGCTTCGTCCTCCCCGACGGCTCGCTCGGCCTGTCCATCGGCGACGTCCAGGGGCACGACGTCGAGGCGGCCGCGTTCATGGGGCAGATCCGGCTCGGGCTGCGCGCCGTCGCCACCGCCACCGTCGACCCCGGCGAGATCCTGCGCCGCGCCAACGACCTGCTCCTCTCCGTCGACCAGGGCCTCTTCGCGACCTGCAGCTTCCTGCGCTACGACCCGGCGACCGGGGTGCTGGAGAGCGCCCGGGCCGGGCATGTGCCCGCCGTGTGGGCCGGGGCGGACGGCGCGTACGAGGTCGTCGAGGACGAGACCGGGGTGCCGCTGGGGATCATGGCCGGGGAGGTCTACCCCGTGGCCCGGCGCAGGCTGGACGCGGGCGGCGCGTTCGTCCTCGTCACCGACGGCGTGGTGGAGGGCCCCTCGTACGACATCGACGCGGGGCTCGAAGCGGTGGCCCGGCTCGTGCGGGACGCCGTGCGCGCGGATCTGCCCGCCGGGGAGCTGGCCGCCCGGGTGATGGGCGTCGCCGGGCTCACCGACCACACGGACGACGCCGCCGTCCTCGTCGTCCTGCACGACCCGCACGGAGGCGGCTCCCCCGGCGGCCCGCCGTGCGGCCGCCGCCCGGTGCCGGGCTGACGCACCGGGCACGCCCCTGCGCGTGTCTCGGACGCGGGGAGCCGTACGCGTTGTGTGATGACAGGCGTGATCCGCAGCGAGCAACTGAGACGACCGGCCGCAGCGGTGCTGCGGATTCTCGCCGTCGCCGCCGCCTACTGGCTCGGCGCCCGGATCGGCCTCCTCCAGCAGGTGGTCGTGGAGGGCGCGCGGGTCACCCCCCTGTGGCCACCGACCGGTGTGGCGCTGAGCTGCCTGCTCTGGATGGGCCTGCGGATCTGGCCGGGGATCGTGCTGGGCGCCCTCGTCACCCTCGCGACGATCACCTCGCTCAGCCTCCCCGGCATCGGCATCCTCGCCGGGAACACCCTCGCCCCGCTGGCCGCCTGCCTGATGCTGCGGCGGGCCGGGTTCCGGCCGGAACTCGACCGCCTCCGGGACGGTGTCGCGCTGGTCTTCCTCGGCGCCCTGGGCGGCATGCTGATCAGCGCCACCGTCGGGGCCGTCACCCTGGTGCTCGCCGGATCCCTGTCGGCGGGGGAGTTCTGGCCCGTGTGGTCGGCCTGGTGGGCGGGCGACGCGATGGGCGTGGTCGTGGTGACGCCGCTCCTGCTGCTGGCGCTGCGCCGGGTCCGCCCGCCCGTCGACATGCGGCAGTTCTGGTGGACGGAGGCGGGCCTGCTGGCGGTCACCACCGTCGCCGTCGGCTGGGTGGCGACCCGCACCCAGTCCTCCCTGCTGTTCCTGGTCTTCCCGGTGCTGGTCTGGGCCGCCCTGCGGTTCCAGCTGCGCGGGGCGGCGCCGTGCACCCTGGTCGTCTCGGTGCTCGCGATCACCGCCGCGACCTCGGGAGCCGGGCCGTTCGCCGGGCGCTCGATGCTGGAGGTCATGGTCGTCCTCCAGGCGCTCAACGGGGCGGCGGCCCTCACCGCGCTGCTGCTCGCCGCCCTCGTCACCGAGCAGATCGAGGTGCGCCGGCGCATCGAGGACGCCTGCGCCGCGCTCGCCGACGTCGTCGACCAGCTGGCCCCGGGGGAGACGGCGCACCTGTGGCCGATCAGCCGGGACGAACGGTCGGCCGACGACTCGCCCGGCCCCGGTCCCGCGCGGCCGGACGGACCCGGCGAGACCCCGCCACCGCACCCGGCCTGACGCACCCGCAACGCCCGCCCGCACGCAACGACCCGCCCGCCGCCGAGGACCGGGAGCGGCCCGCGGCCGACCGGACGGGCGGCTCAGTCGAAGCGCACGGCCAGCAGGCACGCGTCGTCGTCGTGCGACCCCCGCACGTACTCCTCCGCCAGCCGGTCGACGATCCCCCGGGGCGTGAGCTCCCGGCACGCGGCGAGCGACCGCGCCAGGGTGACGATCCCGTCCTCGATGTCCTGCCCGCGCCGCTCCACCACACCGTCCGTGTAGAGCAGCAGCACATCGCCGGGCAGCATCGGGAACTCGGCGGTCGCGTACGGATGCCCCGGCAGCGCCCCCAGCATCGGCCCCCGGTGGTCCGTCGGCAGCGGGAACGGGGTGCCGTCCCGCAGCACCAGCGGCGCCGGATGCCCCGCGCTCGCCCAGTGCAGCACCCGGTCCCGCCCGACGAACGCTATCGCCACCGTGCCGCTCGACGGCGCGGCGGTCTCGCTGCCGACCAGCTCGTTCAGCCAGGTCGTGACCGCGCCCGCGTCCGCCCCGGTCTGCGCCAGGCCCGCGACCGCGTACCGCTGCTGCGCCATCCGCGCCACCGCGTCCAGGCCGTGCCCGCTCGCGTCGCCCATCGCGATCAGCGCCCGGTCGTTCGCCAGGGGGCGGCACTTGAACCAGTCGCCGCCCACGGCCGCCTCCGGCTCGGCCGGCAGATACGCGGCGGCCGCCGTGATCCCGAGACCGGCCAGCCCCTCCGAGTACGTCGGCAGCAGGGCCTCCCGCAGCACCGAGGCGACGCGCTGCTCGGCCGCCGCCTGCCGGCGCAGCCGGTCCGCCTCGCTCTGCTTCTCCACGAGGCGCCGCCGGCCGCGGATCTGCGGGGTGAGGTCGTGGGCCACCATCTGCACCGCCCACGAGCGCCCGTCCGTGCCGGTGACCGGCCGCCCCAGCAGGTCCACCGTGCGCACCTCCCCGAGGACGGTGAACCGCACCCGGGTCCAGGACGGCTCCTCACCGGCGAGGACCGAGACCAGGAACTCGCCGAACGGCCCGGCGTCCGCGGGCACCAGCGCGTCGCACAGCTCCGGCAGCGTCCACGGCAGCCCCGGTTCGGCCCGGAAGATCCGGTGCATGCCCTCCGACCAGGTGACCCCGCCCGACAGCAGATCCCAGCGGGCCCACCCCATCGAGGCCAGGTGCTGGGCGTCGATGGTCAGGAGTTCCGTCTGGCCGCGCGCCGTGTGCCAGGTCGTCAGGACCTGGTCGCCGCAGGACGCGGCGTAGTGGACGAGCTGGACGCGCCGCAGCCGGCCGTCCCAGGTCTCCGTGCAGTCCACCACGAGGCCCTTCACCGCACGTCCGGTCTCCAGCACCCCGCGCAGCGCGTCGACCAGGCCGCCCGCCGCCAGCCCCGGGCGGGCCTCGCCGAGCCGCTGCCCGACCTGCTCGTCGGGGGAGGGGAGCCAGTCGGCACAGCGCACATGGTTGCCGGCCCGGATCACGAAGTCGGTGACGCGGCCCTCCGCGTCGCGGACCGGGGCGAGCAGCGCGGCGGACACCGGCACCGCGGGCAGCGTCGCGCACAGACAGGCCCACGGGTCGTGGTCCTCGCCCGCGTCGGTACAGCCGTGCCCCGGGCCGAGGCCCAGTCCGCAGCCGCAGACGGCGGTGTCCTCGGGTGCTCGCACGGCGGGGGCGGGCGGGGCGAACGGGGCGCCCCGCGCGGTCACCTCGGCGCGCAGGGCCCGCGTCTCGCGCTGGATGAGCGCCTTCACGGAGGCGATGTCGGCCGGCTGCGGAAGCGTCATGCGGTCCCCTCGCCGTGTCGGGCCCGACCGCCGGCACACGGCGGTCACCCGCCGATCCTCCCCGAGCCCCGCCCCGGCCGCGCGCGCCGGGCGGCCGTCCGGGGGCGGGCGACGGGGTCCGGGGCCTCGGCCCCCGGGTCCAGGGCGGGCGATCCGGTCCGGAGGGGACCAATCCGGACGCGTGGCGGGTCCGAATGCCGGGTGTGACGACCGACCGAGCCACCGCAGCCCGTACCGCCCTCGCCGCCCTCGGCGGGCTTCTCGCCGCGTTCGCGGCGCTGGCCTTCGCCGAACTGGCCGCGGCCGCCGCGCGGCCCGAGGCCGGGCCGCTGACCGCCGTCGGCGGGAGCGCGATCGACCGGACACCGGCCCCGGTGAAGGACTGGGCGATCCGGACCTTCGGCGAGGACGACAAACTCGTCCTCCGGCTGGGGATCGTGGCCGTGCTCGCCCTGTTCGCCGTGGCGCTCGGCGTCCTGGCGCTCCGCCGTCGCCGCACCGCCGCCGCCGGGGTGCTGGTGTTCGGGATCGTGGGAGCCGCCGCGGCGATGAGCCGGCCGGACGCGACGGGGGCGGCGGACGCGCTGCCGTCCCTGGCCGGGGCCCTGGCCGGCGCGGGCGTGCTGTACGTCCTCGCGGGCCGGCTCACCGCGCACCGGGCAGCCGTTCCGGCCGGGCCGGCCGACGGGGACGCACCCGGTCCGGGCCCCGCCCCCGATGCTCCCGCCGCGGGCCCCGCTCCTGATGCACCCGCCGCGGTCGCCGGGCCCGCCGCCGACCCCGCACCCGCGCCCGACCCGATCGGCTGGGACCGGCGCGGCTTCCTCGTCGCCGCGGGTGTCGCCGCCGCCGCGTCCGCCGGGGCGGGCGCCCTCGGCCGGGTGGCGGCCTCCGCCCGCGGGCAGGACGCCGTCGCCTCCCGTTCCGCCGTCGTCCTGCCCCGGCCCGCGTCACCCGCCGCCCCCGTGCCCGCCGGAGCGGCCCTGCGGATCCGGGACCTCACCCCGTTCGTCACCCCGAACAAGGACTTCTACCGCGTCGACACCGCCCTCGTCGTCCCCCGGGTGGACGCGACCCGCTGGCGGCTGCGCATCCACGGCCGGGGCGTGCGCACCCCGCTCACCGTCACCTACCGGGACCTCCTCGACAGCGAGCTGATCGAACGGGACATCACCCTCACCTGTGTCTCCAACGAGGTCGGCGGCCCCTACGCGGGCAACGCCCGCTGGATCGGCGTCCGGCTGGCGGAGCTCCTTGAGCGGGCCGGGGTGCGCCCGCCGTCCCGGGGCGGCCCCGCCGACCAGCTCGTGGCCCGGTCCGTGGACGGGATGACCCTGGGCACCCCCGTCGAGGACGTCATGGACGGCCGTGACGCGCTGCTCGCCGTCGGCATGAACGGCGAACCGCTGCCGTTCGACCACGGATTTCCCGTCCGTATGGTCGTGCCCGGCCTCTACGGCTATGTCTCCGCCTGCAAGTGGATCGAGGACCTCGAACTCACCACCTTCGACGCGTACGACCCCTACTGGGTGAAGCGCAAGTGGGCCCGGCGCGCGCCCGTCAAGACGCAGTCCCGGATCGACACGCCCAAGCCCTTCGCCCGGCCCGCCGCGGGCACGGTCACGGTCGCCGGGGTGGCCTGGGCCCAGCACCGGGGCATCCGGAAGGTCGAGATCCGGGTCGACGACGGGCCCTGGCAGCCCGCCGACCTGGCCGCCGAGCACACCGCCGACACCTGGCGGCAGTGGTCCTACCCGTGGCGGGCCGTGCCCGGCACCCACACCCTCACCGTCCGGGCGACCGACGGCACGGGGGAGACCCAGACCGCGGCGCGCACCCGCACGGTCCCGGACGGGGCCGGCGGGCGGCACTCGGTGGTCGTCACCGTGGACTGAGGACCGCTGGGCGAAACGGGTGAACGCCCGCGTTCGCATTCGACCCGGGAACCGAATTCCCGACGCCGGTTCACTGAATCGGGGGAGTATTTTGATTCGCCAAAGAGACGGTAATGCTAGGGTCAAGTGCAATGGGGGTCGCCATTCATGCGCACGCCCCGATTCCCCGTTGTTTCCCGGCAGTTCGGCCTGGTGATGCAGGGTGAGGAGAACACCGCCCGATGCCAGCTTTCCTGAAGAACCGCCAGGATCTCGGACGAGACTTCCTGGCCTCCCTCGTCGTCTTTCTCGTCGCCGTCCCGCTGTGCGTCGGCGTCGCCGTCGCCTCCGGTGTCCCCGCCGAACTCGGCCTCGTCACCGGGATCGTCGGCGGGATCGTCGTCGGGCTGATGCCCGGCAGCACCTTCCAGGTCAGCGGCCCGGCGGCCGGGCTCACCGTCCTCGTCTACGACGCGGTCACCGATTTCGGCCTGGGCGCGCTCGGTGTGATCGTCCTCGTCTCCGGCGCCCTCCAGATCCTGCTCGGCGGCTTCGGCCTGGGGCGCTGGTTCCGGGCCATCTCGGTCGCCGTGGTCCAGGGCATGCTCGCGGGCATCGGACTCGTCCTGGTCCTCGGCCAGTTGTACGCCCTCGCCGACACCGGCCAGCCCTCCGGCGGCATCGCGAAACTCACCGGCCTGCCGGAACTGGCGCACACGATCCTCACCGACGGGGCGAACGCGACCGCCTTCCTGGTCGGCGCGGGCACCATCGCCCTGCTCGTCCTCTGGCCCCGGCTCCCCGCCCGGGTGCGCCTGGTCCCCGGCCCGCTCGCGGCCGTCGCCGCCGCCACCCTCGTCACCGTCGCCCTCGACCTCCCCCTGGCCCGGGTCGAGGTGCAGGGCCTGCTGGACGCGATCCATCCGCCCGGGCTGTCGGACGCGGCCCGCCTCGCCGACGTCGCCCTCATCGGGACGATCCTCGCCTTCACCCTGATCGCCTCCGCCGAGAGCCTGTTCAGCGCCGCCGCGGTGGACCGGATGCACGACGGGCCGCGCACCGACTACAACAAGGAGCTGGTCGCCCAGGGCACCGGCAACGTGGTCTGCGGGGCCCTCGGCGCGCTCCCCATGACCGCCGTCATCGTCCGCAGCGCCGCCAACGTCCAGGCGGGCGCCCGCACTTCGCTCTCCCGGGTTCTCCACGGCGTGTGGCTGCTGCTCTTCGCCGCGCTGCTGCCCCAGGTCATCGGCATCATCCCGCTCGCCGCCCTCGCCGCGGTCCTGGTCCACGCCGGCGGCAAGCTCGTCCCGGTGGGGGAACTGCTCCCGCTCTGGCGCCAGCAGCGCGGCGAGGCCGCGATCCTGGTCGTCACCGCCCTCGCCGTCGTGGTCACCAACCTCTTCGAGGGCGTGATCATCGGCATCCTGCTGGCGGTGGTGAAGACCGCCTGGGAGACCTCCCACATCGCCATCGACGTCCGCGAACTCACCGGCGGCAGGCTGGTGGTGACCATCAGCGGCAACGCGACCTTCCTGCGCATCCCCTCCATCATGGAGCGCCTGGAGGGCCTCTCCCAGGACCACCCCGTCGAACTCGACCTCACCGGCCTGCGCCACCTCGACCACGCCTGCCGCGTCTCCCTGGAGAACTGGGCCCTTTACCACAACGGCACCGAGACCCCGGCCTCCGTCACCATCCGCCCCCCGTCGGGCGGCGACGGTCCGGGCTGAGGCACGTCGCCGGGAGCGGGCGGTCCCGGCCGCTTCCTCCGCCCCCTCGGGCAGATGGGTGAAGACGACGTCGGCGCCCTCGCGGGCACAGGCGAGCGCGACCGCGCGGCCGACGCCGGAGTCGCCGCCGGTGATCACCGTCACCCGGTCGGCCGGCAGACCGTGGCCGGTGCAGCTGTCCTCGCCGTGGTCCGGCCGGGGTCCATCGCCTCGGTCCGGGCGGGCGGGGACTGCCCTTACGCGGGGAAGTCCGGCCGGGGGTGGCGGGGTGACCGGGTCCTCGTCGTGTCGGGAATCCACTGTGGCGCCAGGTGCGAGTACGGCTGCGGGTACGGGTGGGTTTCAGGCGCCCGGCGGGACGGCCGCCGTGAGAGGGACGCGGAGGCTGCTGCGGCCCGCGTCCCACGCGGCGAGGACGGCCACGCCGAATCGGGCCTCCACGGCCTCGGTCGCGGCCACGCCGAAGGCCACGTCCCGGCCCAGGGACGGTTCGTCCGCCAGCAGCCCGCCCACCACGTCCCGGCGGACCACCTGTTCATGGACCGCGTCGGCCGTCACGTGCTCGTCGTAGAAGTGCTCGGCCGCCGGGCCCGCGCCCGTGCGGCGCATCGCCTCGGCCAGCCGCCGGGACGCGGGCGAGGAGGTCGTCTCGACATGCGCGAAGTGCCCGACCAGCGCGCCCCGCAGCGACCGGTGCAGCCCGAACAGGGACATCATGTTGACCACGGCGAGCATCTCGGGCCCCGCCGCGTCCGTGTAGCGGCCGTAGGAGGCGTCCAGGCCCAGATCGCGCATCAGGTCGGCGAACAGCTCCGCGTGCACGCGCTCCGCCCGGCCGCCGCCGAACTCGTCGAACTCCACGGCCGTGAACGCCGCCTTCGCCCGGCCGCGCAGCCGGGGGATCACCCAGGCGTGCGGGTCGGCCTCCTTGAGGTGGTACAGCGAACGCTGCGCCGCGTACTCCCGCACCTGCTCGCGGGTGCCGTCGTCGCGCAGGCGGTGGGAGACCCCCGAACCGTCCACCTGCTCCACCAGCAGCGCGTCCAGGGCCTCCCAGGGGTCGGCCGGACCGGTCGCCGAGGCGCGCAGTACGTCCAGGAAGCGGGCCTCCAGCGCGCGCCGCAGGCCCAGCAGACCCGGGTCCCACTCCCACTCCGGGTCGGTGCCGGTGAAACCCCGGTAGTGCGGCTCGTAGCAGAGGTGCAACGCCAGGTGCAGGTCCTCGTCCCAACCGTCCGCATGCCGCGCCGCCGCCGCGCCCGGGTCCGGGACCGGTCCGCCCACCGGGCCGCGCAGCGCCCGCAGCAGCGCGTCCGAGAGTTCGCCGCGCGCCCCGGGAAGGGGCGCGGAGCCGTCGGCCGGGCCGGCCCGGTGCGTCGCGGCGGCCGTCACGACCGGCTCCTGCGCCGGTGGCTGGTGTCGCACCAGGGATAGGCGCGGCTGCGGCGGCACAGGCACACCGCGACGGTGAACCGGTCGGAGGTGACGGTGGTGCCGTCGTCGAGGGTGATCTCCACCGGTCCCTCGACGAGGAGCGGCCCCTCCCGGGTGAGGGTCATCCGCCGGAGCTCTGGGCCACCGGGACCGGACACCGCCGGGTGCGGCTCACCGGACGCGTTCGCGCGGGGCTCATCGGGTGCGTTCGGCACGGACGACCACCAGTCCTTCCGTCGTGTCACCGGGCGGCAGCAGCCCCTGCGCCCGCAGCCACGCGGCGCGGGAGCGGAGCACCGGCCCGAGGGGGACGCGGACCCGGCGGACCACCTCCGCCGCCAGCCCGCCACGGCGCAGCCGGTCCAGCGTGGTCGCCGGCCCGCTCAGCGCCGAGTGCACCAGCAGCAGGCTGCCGCCCGGGCGCAGATGCGCCCCCGCCTGCGCGCAGACCCGGTCCAGCACGGCGCGCCCGTCCGGGCCCGCGTCCCAGGCGAGCGCCGGGCCGTCCTCGGGGAGGGCGTGGTCGGGAGCGGCCACATAGGGCGGGTTGCACAGGATCAGATCGAAGCGGCGGCCCGCCACCGGCCCGAACAGGTCGCCCCGCAGGACCCGCACCGGCAGACCGACGAGCGCCGCGTTCCGCCGCGCCCGCGTCACCGCCGGGCCGGCCACGTCCACGGCGGTGACCCGCGCCCCGTACCCGGCCGCGGTGAGGGCCAGCACTCCCGTCCCGGTGCCCAGGTCGAGCACCTCCGCGCCCGGGGGCGGCGGCGCCGCCCGGAGGGTGTCGGCCAGCAGCAGACTGTCCGCCTGCGGGGCGTACACCCCGGTGTCGTCCTCCGTCTCCGGGGTCCCGGGGCGCTCCGGGAGTGTGCGGGTCCTCGTCATCGGTCCTGCCTCTCCGGCGGGCTCCGGCCCGGGCGCGGGTATCCCGCGCGGCCGCCGTGTCACGGGGTGAACAGCACCTTCACGGCGCCGTCCCGCTTCTTCTGGAACATCTCGTACGCGTCGGGGGCCTGCGCCAGCGGCATCCGGTGCGTGGCGAAACCCTCGGTGCCCAGCGGATCGCCGTCGGTGACGAGGGGCAGCAGGTCGTCCATCCAGCGCCGCACATTCGCCTGGCCCATCCGCAACTGGATCTGCTTGTCGAACATCGCGAGCATCGGCATGGGGTCCGCCATCCCGCCGTACACACCGGAGACCGACACCGTCCCGCCCCGGCGGACCATGTCCAGCGCCAGGTGCAGGGCGGGCAGCGGGTCCACCGCGGCACGCTCCATCAGGCGGGCGGCGAGCGCGTCCGGCAGCAGCGAGGTGACCTGCTGCGCGCCCTTGGCGGCCGGCGACCCGTGGGCCTCCATGCCGACGGCGTCGATCACCGCGTCCGGACCGCGCCCGCCGGTGGCGTCCCGTACGGCGTCCGCCAGCGCGTCGCCGTAGTCGTCGAGACCGAAGGTGCGCACCCCGCGGGCGCGCGCCCGGGCCAGCCGTTCCGGGACGAGGTCGACGCCGATGACCTGGCCCGCCCCGCGGTGCGCGGCGATCCTGGCGCACATGTCGCCGATCGGGCCCAGACCGATGACCGCCACGCTGCCCTCCGGGGGCACCGCCGCGTACTCCACGGCCTGCCACGCCGTCGGCAGCACGTCGGACAGATAGACGAACCGCTCGTCCGGAGGCCCCTCGGGGACCTTGACGGGCAGCCGGTCGCCGAACGGCACCCGCAGATACTCCGCCTGCCCGCCCGGCACCTGCCCGTACAGCTTGGTGTAGCCGAACAGCGCGGCGCCCTTGCCGTACGCGCGGACCTGGGTGGTCTCGCACTGCGAGTGCAGCCCCTGCCCGCACATCCAGCAGCTGCCGCACGAGACGTTGAACGGCACCACCACCCGGTCCCCGGGCCGCAGGGTGCGCACCTCCGGCCCGGTCTCCGCGACCACGCCCATCGGTTCGTGCCCGAGGATGTCACCCGGATCGAGGTACGCCCCGAGCAGTTCGTACAGGTGGAGATCGGAACCGCACAGCCCGGTCGTGGTGATCCGGACGATCACGTCGTCCGGATCCCTGATCACCGGGTCCGGCACGGTCCCGACCCGCACATCGCGCTTTCCCTGCCAGGTCAGAGCCTTCATGGTGTCCTCTCCGCAGGGCGGTACGGGGCCGCCCTGCGAGTCGGGGTACCCAGGCCGGCGGACTTCATGGGCGCGCCCCGCGGAACGAAACGGAGGGGGCCGGGTCGGGGGGTGTTTCCCCGCCCGGGAGCTGGGCACCCGGCGCGCATGGTGAACATCGGCTACACGATGATGACCGAGCAGGCCGGCCCCCGGCAGCTCGTGGACCATGTGGTCCACGCCGAGGACGTCGGCTTCGGCTTCTCGGTCACCTCCGACCACGCCTTCCCGTGGCTGCGCTCCCAGGGGCACTCGCCGTACGCGTGGAGCGTTCTCGGGGCCGCCGCCCGGGCGACCTCCGAGATCCCGCTCATGACGTATGTGACCTGCCCGACGATGCGCTACCACCCGGCCGTCGTGGCGCAGAAGGCGGCGACCCTGCAACTCCTGTCCGAGGGCCGGTTCCGTCTCGGCCTCGGCTCCGGGGAGAACCTGAACGAGCACATCGTCGGCCCCTGGCCCGCCGCGGACGTCCGCCTCGGCATGCTCCGCGAGGCGGTGGAGATCATCCGTGAGCTGTTCCGCGGCGAGCACGTCAGCCGCCGCGGCGGCTACTTCACCGTGGAGTCCGCCCGCCTGTGGGACCTCCCCGAGGAGTCGCCCCCGATCGGTGTCGCCGTCTCCGGCTCGCGCTCCTGCGAACTGGCCGGGGAACTGGCGGACCTGCTGATCGCGGTGGAGCCGGAACGCGGCCTCGTCGACGCCTTCGACCGCGCGGGCGGCACGGGCAAGCCCCGCATCGGGCAGCTGCCGATCTGCTACGACACCGACCGCGAACGCGCGGTGGAGCGCGCGCACGACCAGTTCCGCTGGTTCGCGGGCGGCTGGAAGGTCAACTCCGAACTCCCGCACCCCGACGCCTTCGAGGCCGCGACGCGGTTCGTCGAGCCGGAGGGCGTCGCCGAGTCCATCCCCTGCGGGGACGACCCCGAGGCGGTCGCCCGGGCCGTGCAGGAGTTCGCCGACGCGGGCTTCACCGATGTGGCGCTCGTCCAGATCGGCGGCGACACCCAGCACGACTTCCTCGAATGGGCCGGGGACAAGCTCCTCCCCGAACTGCGCGCCGTCTGACGGCCTTTCCCCGCCGTTTCCCGCCGCTTCCCGCCTCTTCGCGTCGCCCGGACGCGACCGGCGGGTGCGGGCTCAGCCCTCGGCCGTCAGCCGGTCCGGGACCTGGGTGAGCAGCAGCCGGCCGTCGGCGCGCACATTGCACTCCGCTATCGTCCGCTCGGTCAGGCTCACCTGCCCGTCCCGGGTCTCCAGCCGCAGCGTGACCGTCAACTCGCCCAGACCGGTGCGCGGTCCGTCCGCCTCCGCGAAATCCCGGTAGAGGGTGTTCGGCCAGCGGTCCGGGTCGGCGTCCTGCCAGAGGCGCAACGCCCGGTCGCTGTACCGGCAGTGCTGGCCCCCGTGCGGCTCCTGCAACAGGGAGTGACTCATCGGCAGGGCGCCGAACAGCGGTACCAGCCGGGTGCGCAGCCGGTCGTTCTCCACCAGCCGGCGCTGCTGCCAACTCCGGCCCGCGGGAACGGTCATACGCAGCGCCGCGAGGACGTACGGGAGGCCCTCGCCCGAGACCGCGGGGTGGTCCTCCCGCCACTGGGGCCATACGGGCCCGGCCTGCGTCGCCCCCGGATGCGGCGCGGCGGCGTCGGGACCCCGCCTGGGCAGCCGCACGACCTGATCGTCTTTCACCGGAGAATTATGGACCAGACGGGGCCCGTGCGACATGCCCGGCCGCCCTCCGTGCGGTGATCGGGGAGTACCGGGGCGGAAAAGGGGCCGCTCCCGCGCCACCGGCGCACGCCCCCTGGACGCCGCGCGCGGCCCGGGGAGTGGGACGGGCCGCGGCGGGTACCCGTCGACTCCGGCCGGGACCACCCGGGCCGGGAAGGACGGAACGACCAGACACAGGACAGGAGCGCGAACCAGTGACCGTGGATTCCGAGGACTACCGCCCCGAGGGCCCCGGCGATCCGCTGCCCCGCGACATGCCCGACCAGCAGGCCGACCGGCAGGAGGCCGACGAGGACGACGGCGACGAGGCGTCGCCCGAACCCCCGGACGTCGAGGAGTCGCCGGAGCCGGGCGAGTCCCCGGGCTGACGCGGCCCCGGGGACTCGGGCCAGGCGTACGGGAGGGGCCCGGCGCATCCGCCGGGCCCCTCCCGTACGACCGCTGTTGACCACTGCGGCCGGGGTGCGGCCACGGAAGCTCAGCAGTTCAGCAGTTCAGCACCTCAGCGGTCGCCCTTGAGGGCGTCCCGCACCTTTCCGGCGCTGTCCTTCGCCTTTTCCTTCGCCTCACGCAGCGACCCCTGGGACTTCTCGGCACGGCCTTCCGCGGCCATGCTCTCGTCGTCCGTGGTCCGGCCGGCGCCTTCCTTGAGCTTTCCCTTGGCCTGCTCGTACTTCGCCTTGGCCTTTTCGTTCGCGCTCACGATGTCACCTTTCCTCTGAAACCTGTGAGGTCGTCTGAAGTCATCCGAAGTGAAGCCGTCTGAAGAATTCACGCCCTGCCGAGACTACGGCGACGGTACGCATCGCGCCTGATGGCAGCAGGTTCCGCGGTCACCAGTAGTGACGGCGCCCGCCGACCGAGCGCCCGAGGGCGCCGAGAAGCCAGAGCGCGGCCCCGACGGCGATCAGCACGATTCCGATGGTCCACAGAATTCCGATGCCGGCCACGGCACCGACGATGAGAAGTATGAGCCCCAGAATGATCATTACCTGTTCCTTCGGTCGACTGTCCCCGCGAGTGAGGGTTACCGCTCTGCCCGTTGTCAAACGGGGGGGAACGGAGGAGAAAAGAGAAAAGAAAAATGGGCCGTGGCGCACAGCGGAAAACGCTGCGCGCCACGGCCCCGCGCCGTGCGGCGAAAGGATCAGGCGTCGACGACACCCGACTTGGCGATCGTGACCTTCGAGCTCAGCGCCCCGGTGCGCGAACCCAGGGCCTCGATCTCCTTGACGAGGTCCATGCCCTCGACGACCTCGCCGAAGACGACGTGCTTGTTGTCCAGCCAGTCCGTCACGATGGTCGTGATGAAGAACTGCGAACCGTTGGTGTTCGGGCCCGCGTTGGCCATCGAGAGCTGGCCCGGCTTGGTGTGCTTGAGCTGGAAGTTCTCGTCGGCGAACTTCTCGCCGTAGATGCTGCGGCCGCCGGTGCCGTTGCCGGCGGTGAAGTCGCCGCCCTGCAGCATGAAGTCCGGGATGACCCGGTGGAACGACGAACCCTCGTAGCCGTAGCCGTGCTCGCCGGTCGCCAGCTCGCGGAAGTTCTTCGCGGTCTTCGGGACGACCTCGTCGAAGAGCTGGAAGACGATCCGGCCGGCGGCACGGTCGTCGATCGTGATGTCGAAGTACACATTGCTCATGCGGCCATCCTGGCATCCCGGCCGCTACCGGCGCACATCAGGCCCCGGTGAGAGCGGCGAGTCCCGCTCCCCGGAGGGGTCCCGGTCCCTCGGCGGGACGCGGACCAGGACCGGGTCCTGGTCCGCGTGCCGTACCGCCCGGCCCGAGCGCAGTTCGAGCCGGCCGCTGGTGAAGCCGGCGCGGAAGCGCCGGTCGTGCGAGACGGCGACCACCGCCCCCGCGTACTCCGCGAGCGCCGCCTCCAACTCCTCCACCAGGGTGAGCGCGACATGGTTCGTCGGCTCGTCGAGCACCAGGAGGTCCGCCGGCCGCGACAGCAGCCGGGCCAGTTCCAGCCGCCGCTGCTGGCCGACCGAGAGCGCCGCGACCGGCACCTCCAGGTCCCGTTCGCGGAACAGCCCGAGCTCCAGCAACGCGTCCGCGTGGTCCTCCGGCACACCCGGCCGGCCCTCGGCGTACGCGGCGAGCAGGGTGCCCCGGGCCGGGCGGTCCGGGAGTTCCTGCGGCAGATAGCCGATCGCGGCCTGCCCCGGCCGCTCCACCCGGCCCGTGTCCGGGCGCAACTCGCCCGCGAGGACCCGCAGCAGCGTCGACTTGCCGGCGCCGTTGGGGCCCGTCACCAGCAGCCGTTCCCCGGCCCGCACCCGCAGGCCGTCCAGCCGCAGGCGCTGCCCGACGGTCACGTCCGTGAGTTCGGCCAGGATCCCGCCCGGGGCCCGGCCGGCGAGCGTGCGCGGACGGCCCGTGAACCGCAGCGGCTCGGGCGGCGCGGCCACGGGCCGGCGCCGCAGCTCCTTAAGCCGGGTCCGCGCGGCCCGGACCCGGCCCGAGAGCTTCGCCTCGCTGGACCGCCGGTGCTTGCCGAAGCCCTGGCGCGGGTCCCCGCCCGTGGCGGCGAGCCGCTGCCCCGCCGCCCCGACCAGCTCCTCGGTCCGCGCCAGCTCGTCCCGCCACTCCCGGTGGTCCTGCTCCCAGCGGCGGCGGGCGGCCGCCTTCGCGGTCCGGTAGCCCGCCCACCCGTCGCCGTAACGGTTCACCGCCCGCCGGTCCCGGTCCACCTCCAGGATCGTGGTGGCGATCCGCTCCAGGAACGCCCGGTCGTGGGTGACCGCGACGACCGTGCCGCGGTGCGCCCGCAGCCGCTCCTCCAGCCAGCCCGCCGCCTGCGCGTCCAGATGGTTGGTCGGCTCGTCGAGCAGCAGCAGTTCGGGGCCGGCGCTCAGCACACAGGCGAGGGCGAGCCGGGACTGCTCCCCGCCCGACAGCGTGGCGACCGGGCGGTCCCGCCCGACGCCCGCGAGACCGAGCCCGTGCAGAGCCGCCTCCACCCGGGCGTCGGCCTCGTACCCGCCGCGCTCCTCGAAGGCGGTCAACAGCTCTCCGTAAGCGGCGAGTTGGGCCTCACCGGCGGTGCCGAGGGCCGACTCCGCGGCCCGCAGCCGCTGTTCGAGACCGCGCAGTTCGGCGAGGGCCGCGTCGACGACGTCCCGCACGGTCGCGTCCGGGCCGACGGCGAAGGTCCGGTCCAGCGTCTGCGCGAGGTGCCCGGTGCCGCCGGGCGCGTG
This sequence comes from Streptomyces sp. NPDC005805, assembly GCF_040630445.1. Lineage (NCBI taxonomy): Bacteria > Bacillati > Actinomycetota > Actinomycetes > Kitasatosporales > Streptomycetaceae > Streptomyces > Streptomyces sp. NPDC005805. The sequence continues at coordinate 76,168 of NZ_JBEXXN010000007.1, read as the reverse complement.
GACGGTGACCTCCCCGCCGCCGGGCTCCTCCGCGCCCGCCATCAGACGCAGCAGCGTGGACTTCCCGGACCCGTTCTCCCCGACGACCCCGGCTCGTTCCCCGGGCCGGACGGTGAACGAGACCTGGTCGAGTACGGGGTGGTCGGCATAGCTCTTGGACACATCGGTGAACGTCAACTGGGCGCGTGCGCGCATGGTCTTCCCCTGGAATGCGGGCCACCGGACACGGCGACGCCTTCGCGTGCGCGTCTCGTCCGGGGCGGACGGGTTCTCCGGTCGGGCGAAGGGGGACGCCGACGGCGCCACCGGCCGTGCGGTGGCTCAGGTCGCGTCCGCGCCCGGAATCAGAGGAAGAAGTAGTGCCGGTGAGAACCCATGCGGCCGAGTCTAACGCCGCCCCCGTGCCCGGTGCGGCCCCTTTTCCCCCGGCCCGGGGCGGGCCCACCCCGGCCCCGAGGGCTACGCCCGGCCCGGCCCCCCGAGGGCTACGCCGCGCCCTGGGACCGGCCATGGCGGGCCGGGGCCGGCGCCCGCCCGGGGGCTATGGCCGAGGGGCAGGGCCGCCGCCTCCGGCCGGGGCGCGCCGGCCGGAGGCGGCCTCGGCGTCCCGCGTACGCCTCGGCTACGTCCCGCCCGGGCCGGGCCCACCTCGGCCCGGCCCCCCGAGCCACGCCCCGCCCGGATGGCCCCGGCCGGGCCGGGGCTACACCCCGCCCCGGGCCCGACCCCGAGGGCTACGCCCCGCCCCGGCGCCGAGCGCCACCCCGCTCACCCCGGCCCCCGGAGTTCCCCCGACCCGCGCGGCACCAGCCGGGTGGAGACCGGGACGGACCGGGCGCGGGAGCGGTCGCCGTCCAGGCGGGCGAGGGCCGTCTCCGCCGCTGCCCGTCCGATGGCCGCCGGGTCCTGGGCGACGGCCGTCAGGGGCGGGTCCAGGGCCTCTGCCAGCGGCAGGTCGTCGAAGGCGACCAGTGCCACGTCCCGGCGGCGGCCGGAGCGGGCCAGTTCGGTGACCGCGCCCGTCGCCGCCACGTTGTTGCCCGCGAACAGGGCCGTCGGCGGATCGGGCAGGGCCAGCAGCGCCCGCGCCGCCCCGGCCGCGTCCGCCGCGGTGTGCGCGTTCGCGACCAGGGCCCGGTCGTACGGCAGCCCGGCCTCCGTCAGGGCCGCCCGGTAGCCGGCCAGGCGCTCGCGCCGGGTGTGCAGGCGGACGGGCAGGTCGCCGAGGAAGCCGATCCGCCGGTGGCCGTGGGCGAGGAGATGCGCGACGCCCTCGTGCGCGCCCGCCCGGTGGGTCCCGGCGACGGCGTCCGCCGCGAGGCCCGAACCGGGCCGGTCGAGGAAGACGACCGGCAGACCGCCCGCCCGGTGCCGAGCCAGATACGCGTGGTCCGCCCCGGGCGAGGGCACCACCAGCAGCACGCTCACCCGCCGCGCCAGGAAGGTGCCCACCAGAGCCCGCTCCCGCTCCGGATCGTCGGCGGACGACCCCATCAGCAGGGTGAGCCCCCGCCCGCGGACGGCCTCCTCGACCGCCCCCGCGACCGTCCCGAAGAAGGGGTTGCCCGGGTCCGGCACGACCAGGCCGACGGTGGTGTCCGGCCCGCCGACGCGGACGCTGCGGGCCATCGGGTTGGGCTGGAAGCCGAGCCGGGCGACGGCGGAGAGGACCCGCGCCCGGGTCTCGGGCGAACTCGGCCCGTCCGCGTTGAGGACCCGGGAGACGGTCTTCGCGCTGACGCCCACCTCGCGGGCGACATCGGCCAGCGTCGGGCGGCGGCTCGCGGCCATGCACCACCGTTCCTGTCGGTTCGGCGCGCCGGTCCCGTACGGACGGGACCGCCCGCGCGGTCGGAGGGGGAGCGCCGCCGCGACGACGCCCCGGCGCGGACCCGACCCTACCGGCGCCCGGCCCGGCGGGCACCGGTGTCAACGATGACAGCTGTCATCGTTGACACCGACGCGGCGCGGATGGTGGACTTCCCGGCGTCCCCGCACCCGGCCCACCGGCCACCGGCCGCGCGGCCCGCCACCGCCGCCCACCCGCCGCCCCGCGACCGGCTCACCGCCCGAGGAGACCGCCATGCGCCGAGAGCCCCCCGCGCGCCCCTCGCCCGTCACCGTCCTCGGCGAGTGCGTCGCGGACGCCTTCACCGAACCGGCGGACGGGGCCTCCGACGCGCTGACCCTGCGCGTACTGGCCGGCGGCGGACCCGCCAACACCGCCGTCGCCCTGGCCCGCCTCGGCACCCCCGCCCGCTTCCTGGCCCGCCTCGGCGACGACGTGTTCGGACGGCTCTTCCGCCGGCGGCTGGAGGACTCCGGGGTCGACCTGTCGGCCGCCGTCCGCGCCGCCGAACCGAGCACCCTCGCCGTCGCGGAACTGGACGCGGCCGGGCAGGCCGCGTACTCCTTCCACGCCGAGGGCACGGCCGACTGGCAGTGGACCCGCGCGGAACTGGACGCCGTCCCGCTGGACGGCGTCACCTGTGTGCACACCGGCTCGCTCGCCCTGGTCCGGGAGCCCGGCGGCACGGTCGTCGAGGAGTTCCTCGCCCGCGCGGCGCGCGCCGGGGCGACCGTGTCCATCGACCCCAACGTCCGCCCGCTGCTCGTCCCGCCCGCCGTCTACCGGGAGCGGCTGCCCGCGTGGTGCCGCCTCGCGGACGTGCTGCGCCTCAGCGAGGACGACCTCGCCCTGCTGCTCCCCGGCCGCACCCCCGAAGCGGCCTGCGACGAGTGGCACGCGGCCGGCGTCCCCCTCGTGGTGATCACCCTGGGGGAGCGGGGCGCGCTCGCCTCCCTGGACGGGGAGCGCGTCACGGTCCCGGCCCCGCCGGTGCGCGTCGTGGACACCGTCGGCGCCGGGGACTCGTTCACCGCGGGCCTCCTCCACCACCTCGGCGTCCAGGGCGCCCTGGGCGGCCGGCCGGACGGGCTGACGATCAGTGAGGTGGCCGACGCCTGCGCCTTCGCCGCCCGCGTGGCGGCCCTCACCTGCTCGGTCGCCGGCCCCAACCCGCCCCGGGCCGACCGGTTGGGCGAGCCGACCGCCCCCGCCCGGCCGGGTGGGTAGAGTCCCGCGTGGCCGTCGACCCCTGAAGGGCCTGACACACCCCATGACGAACAAATGGCTGCTCCTCTCGGCGGCGATCCTGCTCGAAGTCGCCGCGACGCTCTCCCTGCGCGCGGCACTTGACCACCCCGCCTGGTACACGGTGGTCGTGGTCGGCTACGCCGGCGCCTTCACCGCCCTGAGTCTGACGCTGCGTCAGGGCATGGGCATCGGGGTCGCGTACGGCGTCTGGGCCGCCTGCGGGGTCGCGCTGACGGCCGTCCTCGCCGCACTGGTCTTCGGCGATCCGCTCTCCATCGGGATGGGTGTGGGCATCGTCCTGGTCATCGGCGGTGTCCTGTGCGTCGAACTCGGCGCCCAGGCGGCCCACCGCGAACGGCGGGACGCGGACGGGCGGCAGGGGGAGACGGCGTGAGCTGGGTGATCCTGATGGGCGCGATCCTGTCCGAGGTCGGCGGCACGCTCTCCCTGCGGATGGCCTCCCAACCCGGCGCCGACCGGCGGTGGTTCCTCGCGGTGGGGGCCGGCTACCTCGCCGCCTTCGTCCTGCTCAGCCTCACCCTGAGCCTCGGGGTCGCCCTCGGGGTCGCGTACGGGATCTGGGCCGCCTGCGGGGTCGCGCTGACGGCCCTGGCCTCACGGGTCCTGTTCAAGGAACCGCTCACGGCGGTCATGCTCCTCGGCATCGGTCTCGTCATCGCGGGAGTGCTGGTCATCGAACTCAACGCGACCCACCACCGCTGAGCGGGCCGGGACGGCCGCCGGACACGACCGCCCCGGACCCGCCTCGTCAGCGCCCCGGCTCCGGTACGACGACCACGGGACCGGCCTCGGGACCGTCTTCCGGACCCGGTTCGGGAGCGGCCTCCGCGGCGCCTTCCGGACCGGGCTCGTGGTCGGCTTCCCGACCGGCCCCGGGGCGGGCGTCCGGCACATGGTCCTCCGGCGCGACCGCCCGCACCCGTCCGCGCAGGAACAGGGCGAGGGCCACCCCCAGATAGGGGAGGGCCAGCAGGGCGAACACCCCGCCGTGCCCGAACTGCGCGGACAGGCCCGCGTACGCGCCGTACGTGCCCAGCGTCGCCACGCTGGTGCCCAGACCCGCGAGCGAGGTGACCGTGGCCCGGCTCGGCCCGGTGATCGCCGCCTGGAGTCGCGCGTCGGCGAGGACGTCCGCGAGCTGGAACACCAGGAACCCCGCCGCCACCGCGACGAACCCGGCCGGATGCCCGGAGAGCGCGCCCAGCGCCGTGGCCGCCGCACCCCCGGCGAGCAGCAGCCCCAGGGACCGCGAACGCATCCCCTCCGCCCGTCCCACCAGCAGCGAACCGGCCGTCAGCCCCGACCACACCACCAGCGCCAGCAGCGGCACCGTGGTGGCGGCCACGCCGGTCGACGCGGCCAGCAGCGGCACGTACTCGTCCAGCGCGCCCCACACCGAGGTGACCGCGATGCTCAGCAGCAGCGCCCGCCGGACCGGCCGGCTGCGCCGCACATCGCCCAGACCGGCGCGCAGCGTCGCCACCGGGCCCGGGGCCCCCACGTCCGCGGCGTCACCCGGGTCCGAGCCCGAACGTGCGCCGCCCCGGTGCTCCGGCAGGGCCGCGCCCGCCGCCGCGCAGAGCAGACAGGCCCCGACACTCGCCACCGCGATCGCGGGCAGCCCGCCGACCGCGAGGACCGGCGCGGCGGCCGCCGTGGAGACCGCCACCGCGACCATCGCCCAGGCCGTGGCCCGGCCCATCACCCGCGCGTACCGCGAGGCGGCGCCCAGCCGCTCCAGTTCGTCGTGCGCCAGCGCCTCGTACGCGCCGGACCGCAGCGCCCCGCCGACACCCCAGAGCACGAAGCCCGCGGCGAAGGTCCCGTACGACGGGACGGTGAACCACAGGGTGAAACCGGTCGCGGTCAGCAGCGGACCCGCGATCAGCAGCAGCCGCCGCGACAGCACGTCCGCCAGCACACCGGACGGCACCTCCAGCACCAGTCCGGCGAGGGACCACAGGGCGAACAGGGACGAGATCTCGGCCGTGGTGAGGCCGTGATCGGCGAAGAGCAGTGCGTAGAGGGGGTACAGGAGGACGAAGTCCTCAAGACCCGAGTAGAGGCAGAGCCGCCGCTCCAGACGCCGGAGGCGGGCGTCGGGCGGGCATGACGACAAGGTGAGCATGCGGAAAGGTCCTTCGACGGGACGGACAGCGGACGCCGGGTGCTCACCCGAGCGGCGGTCCGCGGCAGTCCGTCCTGGGACCAGGGGCGGTGGATCAATGTCGTCGGCGCATACGGCCGATTCTACGGCAGGGGCCCGACCGGCCGATGCCCCGGAGGAGTGAGCCCTCGGCGACGGGGACCGGTCCCGGCGCGTCGCGGGTACGCATGGCCCGCACTGTTCCACGAGCACGGAGGACGCCCCCATGCCTGTCCGTCAGCGAGCCGCACACCTGCTGCTCCCCACGCTGTGCGCGGCGGCCCTGCTGCTCACCGGATGCTCCACCGGACCCGCCGCGTCCCCGGCCGCCCCTCCGGCCCCCGCCGCGGGCCCGGCCGGCAGCGGCTCCGACAAGCACGCCGACACCGAGCAGCGCCCCGCCCCGGCACCCACCCCGCGTGCGATCCCCGGCATCGGACCGGGGACCGCCGCCTCCCTGACCGACGGCACCCACCAGGCCCTGGTCGTCACCGGTGAGAGGGCCGACACCAGCACCGCCACCGCCGTCCTCTGGCAGCGCGAGGACGCCGCCTCCCCCTGGACCCGGGTCCTCGGCCCCTGGCCCGCGCACAACGGCCTGCGCGGCTGGACCCACGAGCACTGGGCGGGCGATCTGCGCACCCCGATCGGGGTCTTCGGCCTGGGCGACGCGGGCGGCAGGCTGCCCGACCCGGGGGCCCTGCTGCCCTACGACCAGGACCCGGAGTTCGCCGTCTCCGGCACCGGCTTCCTCGGCGAACCCCTGGAGGGCTCCTTCGACCATGTGATCGCCATCGACTACAACCGCGTCCCCGGCCGCACGCCCCTGGACAAGGAACGCCCGCTCGGCGAGGAGCGGGGCGGCGGGGTGTGGGTCCACGTCGACCACGAGGGTCCGACCCAGGCGTGCATCTCCCTCTCGGCCGACCATATGCGGCAGCTGCTGCGCGCCCTGGACCCCGACCGGGGCCCGGTGATCGTCATGGGCCCGGCCGCCGAGCTGCGCACATAGCCCCCCGCCGTGAGCCGCCGCGCCCCTCACCCCAGTTCAAGGCTGGTGACGCCGTAGAGCCCGGCCGCGTCCAGCACCGGAGCCGGGCCCGTGTACATCCGCGCCGTCTCGAACACCGGCTCCAAACCCAGCCCCGACACCAGCCCGGCCGCCCCGGGGCAGACGTCCGGCACATCGATCGCGACCGGCCCGCCCGCCGCCTCCGCCAGCGCACCGAGCAGCGCCACCGCGACCCCGGACCCGGCGGCGTACAGCGGCCCGATCCGGGAGGCCCCGGCGCACGGCCGGACCACGCCGAGACCGCACAGCTCCCCGTCCCGCAGGGCCGCGACCGCCGTCCGCCCCGGCAGACCGGTCCACGCGGCGAGGAAGGCGTCCCGCTCCGCGGGGACGAAACGCCGGTCGTACGCCGCGAGCGCATCGAAGGGCAGCGTCCGGGCGTCGCACAGCCGGACCCCGGGCGGCACCGGCGTCACCCCGCCCGGCACGCCCTCGAAACGCAGATTCGTCCACGCCCGGCGGAACCCGGACTTCCGGTAGTTGTGCTGCTGGGCGACCACCCCGTCCAGCCCCGTCAGCCGCCCGGCCAGCCGCTCGGTCGCGGCCCGCCACAGCCGGATGCCGTAGCCCTGCCCCCGCACCGGCGGGCTGGTGATGTAGAAGCCGATGAACCCGCCGGCCGCGCCCTGGCGCACCGCCGACACACAGCCCACGGGCACCCCGTCCAGCCGTCCCGTCAGAAAGCCCCGGGGGTCGGCGACGGCGAACGCCTGGAGGTCGGAGTCGCCCGGGTTCCACCCCTCCGCCTCCGCCCACTCCCGCATCAGCGCCCTGTCCTGTGCGCTCGCGTTCCCGATCACGAATTCCGGCACGGCCGCTCCTCCACTTCCGCCCCCGCACCCACCCGTCGGGCGCCGGGCTCCGCCGGTCTGCACAACACTCCCGCCGGGCCCCGCGTCACGGGCGCGGACGTGCGCTGGTTGAGAGGCTCCCAGGTCGGGAGCATGCTGGGACGAGGGCCGCCACCGGCCCCCGCGACGGCGGACAGGCGCCGGGAAGGGCGAGTGATCTCCCCATGGACGGACACGGCACCGGCCGGGACGCCGCCGCGGAACCAGGCCCGGACGGGCCCGGCGGGGCGGACACCCCGGACGGCCCGCCCGCGCCCGACGGTCGCGGCGCCGTGGACATGACCGCCCTGGCGCCGCTGATCATGGAGCAGATGCCGGTGCCCATGGCCTACTACGACCGCGACTGCCGCCGCGTCTGGGCCAACACCGCCGCCCTGCGGGTCGTCGACCGCGAACTCTGGCAGGTCAGCGGTCTGCGCCCGGGTGAACTCGCCCCCGGCGTCGTCGTCGGCGGCGGGCAGGAGCTGGAGCAGGTCATGCGCGAGGTGATGGCCTCCGGCGAGTCCCGCACCTACGAGACCTTCCTGCGCCCCGGCGGCGACGAGCACGTCTGGACGGCCGTCCTCTCACCCGTCACCGACGGCGACGGCCGCGTCCACGGCTGCTCCGTGGTCACCCTGGACATCACCGAGCAGTACCGCGCCCGCGAGCGGATGGCCGTCCTGGACGAGGCCAGCATGCGGATCGGCAGCACCCTGGACGTGGTCCGCACGGCCGAGGAGCTGGCGGAGCTGGCCACCGAGAGCTTCGCCGACTTCGTCGCCGTGGACCTGCTGGAGCCGGTCCTCGCCGGGGACGAGCCGCGCCCCCCGCCGCCCGGCACCGACATCGTCTTCCGCCGCACCGCCCAGGCCTCCGTCCTCGACGGCTGCCCCGAGTCGGTCGTCCCCGTCGGCGAGTCCTACGCCCTCGCCCGGGACTCCGCGATGGGACGGGTCCTCGTGCGCGGCGAGGCGGTCCGCCAGGACGTGGACGAGGCGGCCCTGGTGCTCTGGGAGCCCGTCGACCCCGAACGCGTCCGCAGCATGCGCGCCCACCGCGTCCACTCCACCCTGACCGCCCCGCTGCTGGCCCGGGGCGTCAGCCTCGGCATCGCCAGCTTCGGCCGGCACCGCAACCCCGACCCCTTCGACGAGAACGACCTGGCGCTCGCCGGGGAACTGGCCGCCCGCGCCGCCGTGGCCGTGGACAACGCCCGCCGCTACACCCGCGAGCACGCCACCGCCCTCGCCCTCCAGCGCAGCCTGCTGCCCCGCCGGACCGTGCGCCAGCAGGCCGTCGAGGTCGCCTCCCGCTATCTGCCGAACACCACCGGCGCCGGTATCGGCGGGGACTGGTTCGACGTGATCCCGCTCTCCGGGGCCCGCGTCGCCCTGGTCGTCGGCGACGTCGTCGGCCACGGCGTGCAGGCATCGGCGACCATGGGCCGGCTGCGCACCGCCGTGCGCACCCTCGCCGATGTGGACCTCGCGCCCGACGAACTCCTCACCCAGTTGGACGACCTGGTCCTGAAACTCGACCGGGAGGAGGCCGTCGACTCCGCCGGCGGCTCCTCCGTCACCGGTGCCACCTGCCTCTTCGCCGTCTACGACCCGGTCACCGGCCACTGCTCCATGGCCCGGGCCGGCCACCCCGAGCCCGTCCTCGTCCGCCCCGACGGCACCGCCGCGCTGATGGAACTGCCCAGCGGCCCGCCGCTCGGAGTGGGCGGGCTGCCCTTCGAGGCGGCCGAGTTCGAACTGCCCGAGCGGAGCATGCTCGCCCTCTACACCGACGGACTGGTGGAGGCCCCCGGGCGGGACACCGACGCCGCCCTCACCGTGCTGCGGGACACCCTCGCCCGGCCCACCGGGTCCCTCGACGACACCTGCGACGCCGTGATGGAGGCCCTGCTGCCCGCCCGGCCCGACGACGACGTGGCCCTGCTCCTCGCCCGCGTCGGCCGGCTGGACGCGGACCACCACGCCTCCTGGGAACTGCCCTGCGACCCCTCCGTGGTGGCCCGGGCCCGCAAGTACGCCGCCGCCCAGCTGGAGGCCTGGGGCCTGACCGACGCCGTCTTCACCACGGAACTCGTCGTCAGCGAACTCGTCACCAACGCGATCCGCTACGGCGGCTCCCCGATCCGGCTGCGCCTCATCCGCGACACCGCCCTCGTCTGCGAGGTGTCCGACGGCAGCAGCACCGCCCCCCATCTGCGCCGCGCCCGGATCTACGACGAGGGCGGCCGGGGCCTGCTGCTCGTCGCCAGCCTCACCGAGTGCTGGGGCACCCGGTACGGGGCCATGGGCAAGACCATCTGGGCCGAGCAGCCGCTCCCGGCGTCCTAGGTGTATTGACAAAGTCCCGCCTGGTTGGCGCCCTCCGGGCGAACGGCGCGACGTTCCGGACACTCCCTGGCGCCCCGCCGCGCCGGGGGCCTCGCTTGTGCGGCGCCCCCACCGGGCTGATTCTGAAGGGATGGAACGTCCCTGGCCTGCACCGGAGACCCCGTCAGGCGCCGCGTCCACGCGAACCGCCTGGTCCGCGCCCGCGATGTCGGCGGACCCGCGCGGCTCCGCCGACATCGCGGGCGCGGCCACCGTCGTCCTCGACGCCCGGGACACCGTCATCGGATGGAGCCCCGCCGCCGGGGAACTCCTCGGCCTGCCCGCCGCCGAGGTCGTGGGACGCCCGGTCTCCGCCGTCCTCGACCTGCCGCCGGACGCCGGGCCCGGCCGCCGCACCGGGACCGCCCGGCACCGGGACGGCCGGCCGGTGGAGGTGGTCGTCACCGACTGCCCGCTCCCCGGCGGCGGCGCGGCGGCCCGCATCCTCGTCGTCGAGGAACTCCGCCGCAGCCGGGAGGCGGACGCCCGGCTGGCCATGCTCCAGGGCCTCGCCACCCGCTCCCCGCTGGGCCTCGCCGTCTACGACACCGACCTGCGCCTCGTCTGGGCGAACACGGCCCACGACCACGAGGTCGGCCGCCCCCTCGCCGAGTACCGCGGCCGGCCCGCCGAGGAGCTGTACCCGGACGGCGTCTTCCTCGGCACCGGCCCGCGGACCCTCGGCGAGGTCATGCGCCGGGTCATCGACACCGGCGAGGTCTTCCTCGACCTGCACTTCCTCGGCCGCCAGCCCAGCGACCCGGACACCTTCCACCTGTGGTCCTGCTCCTACTACCGCCTCCAGGACGCCGAGGGGCGGGTCCTCGGCGTCTGCGAGGACGCCTTCGACATCACCGACCGCCACGAGGCCCAGCAGGGCCTCGCCCTCCTCGCCGAGGCGGGCCGCCGCCTCGGCGCCACCCTGGACGTCGCCGCCACCGCACGGGCCGTCGCGGACGTGGCCGTGCCCCGCTTCGCCTCCCGGGTGACCGTCGACGTGCCCCGGGTGGTGCTGGAGGGCGGCGCCCCCGACCACGGCCCCGCCACCGCCTGGGTGCGCGTCGCCTCCCTCTCCCACGCGCCCGCCCTGCCGGACCCGGTCCCGGAGGGCGCGCCGGTCGTCCACGGACCCGGCTCCCCGCAGCTGCGCAGCCTCGCCTCCGGTGGCCGGGTGAACGCCGAGGACACCCTCGTCGTCCCGCTGCGCACCGGCGGCGCCGTCCTCGGCCTGGTCACCTTCGTCCGCACCGGCAGCAGGCGCTTCTTCGACGGGGACGCCCTCGCGCTCGCCGACGAACTCGCGGCCCGCGCGGCCCTCGGTATCGACAACGCCCGCCGCTTCACCGCCGAGAGCGCCGCCGCCCTCGCCCTCCAGCGCCAGCTGCTGCCCCAGCACGTGCCCCCGCAGTCCGCCGTCGAGATCGCGCACCGCTACCTCCCCGCCGACGACATCACCGGCGTCGGCGGCGACTGGTTCGACGTCATCCCGCTCTCCGGCGCCCGGGTCGGCCTGGTCGTCGGCGACGTCGTCGGCCACGGTCTCCAGGCCGCCGCCACCATGGGCCGCCTGCGCACCACCGTCGAGGCGCTCGCCACCCTCGACATGGCCCCCGACGAACTGCTGACCCGGCTCGACGACCTGCTCAGCCGCGTCCCGGCCGAGGACCCCGGCGGCGGCGCACAGCGCGCATACGCCCAGACGGACGTCACCACCGGCGCCACCTGCCTCTACGCCGTCTACGACCCCGTCTCCCGGCGCTGCACCATGGCCCGCGCGGGCCATCTGCCGCCGGTGATCGTGCACCCGGACGGCTCCTACCTCTTCCCCGACCTGCCCGCGGGCCCGCCGCTCGGGCTCGGCGGACTGCCCTTCGAGTCGGCCTCCTTCGACGTCCCCGTCGGCAGCCTCCTCGCCCTGTTCACCGACGGTCTGGTGGAGGCCCGGGACCGCGACATCGAGGTCGGGCTCGACACCCTCGGCCGGGTCCTCGGCGCCGGCCCCGCGCCCCTGGAGACCCTGTGCGACCGGGTACTCGCCGCACTCCGCCCCGGCGGCACCGGCGCCGACGACACCGCGCTGCTCCTGGTGCGCACCCGGGAGCTGGAGGCCCGCCGGGTCGTCGCCTGGGACCTGCCGGCCGAACCGGAGGCCGCGGGCCGCGCCCGGGAACTCGTCACCGGCCAGCTCGGCCGCTGGGACCTCGACGAACTCGCCTTCACCTCCCAGCTCGTCGTCAGCGAACTGGTCACCAACGCGGTCCGCTATGCCGAGGGCCCGCTGCAACTGCGCCTCATCCGCGACCAGGCGCTGCTCTGCGAGGTCGCCGACACCGGGCACACCTCACCGCATCTGCGGCACAGCTCGGTCGACGACGAGGGAGGCCGGGGGCTGTTCATCGTCGCCCAGCTGGTGCAGCGCTGGGGCACCCGCTACACCCCGTCCGGCAAGACCATCTGGACCGAGCAGGCGTTCCCGGCGGACCGCAGCCCGGTCTGACCGGAGCCCGGTCTGACCGGGGCCTGGTCCTGGTCGCGCTCCGGCCGGGGCGCCGGGCCTCAGGGCACCCGCGCCGTCCGCCCGGCCTCCCCGCCGCCGGCGGCCACCGTCCGCCCACCCGGCGCCGTGTCCTCGGGCAGCCGCAGGGTGAAGGTGAGTACCAGGGCGACCAGATAGAGCGCGGCGAACGCCAGCGTCATGCCGGCCACCCCTGTCAGCGGCAGCAGCAGACTGGCCAGCGCCGGGCCCACGAACGCGGCCCCGCCCGCCCCCAGGTTGAGCAGGGCCACCGCCCCGCCCTTGTTCTCCGGCGCCATCGACGGCACCAGCGCCGAGATCGGCACGAACCCCGCGAGGGCCGCCCCGTAGAGCATCCCCGCGACGACCGCCGCCCAGTAGTGGTCCGGGCCGAGCCAGGCGGGCACGAAGTACAGCAGGCAGAAGGTCACCGAGCAGCCGAAGGCCCCGAACCAGGCGATCGTGGTGCGCCAGCCGATCCGGTCGGAGAGCGCCCCGAAGAGGAGGTTGAACGCGATGTTGGTGCCGAACACGATCGCGAGGAGGCGCAGCCAGCGGCCGTCGCCGAAGCCGATGCCGTCGGCGAACACCCGCGGCAGATAGACCAGCATCCCGAACATCGGCGCGGTGTTGATCACCCGCACCAGACAGCCGACCAGCACCCGCGGGTGGGTCCAGGCCACCGAGACACTGGTGCGCAGGCTCGCCCGGGCCGTCACCCCGGGCGGTGCCAGCCGGTCGCCGCCGGCCCGCCCGCGCGCACCCACCAGGGCGAGCAGGGTGCCCGCCACGACCAGCACCAGCGCCGACCAGAGGGTGGCCCGCTCACCGGCGGCCGGGATGCCCGCACTGGCCCAGAGCGAGCCGAGCGTCGGCAGGCCGCCGGTGAACGCGAAGTAGAACCAGCCGACCGCCGCGCCGAGGTGCCGCCGGGGCGCCGCCGCGGTGATCCAGACCAGGAAACCGAAGGCGAACAGCGGATAGCCGAAGCCACGCAGACCGTAGAGCACCACCATCAGCGGATAGTTCTCGGTCCCCAGCGCGGCGAGCAGGAACAGCGCGTGGAACACGGCCCAGACCGCGCCGCCCGCCCACATCACCCGGCGCGGCCCCCAGATCTCGGCCAGCGCCCCGGACAGCCAGGACCCGAGCATCACCGCGACGCCGTAGGCGGTGATCACATAGCCCGCCCGCACATCGGTCCCGGCGCCGTGGTCGGCCATGTAGGGGGCGAGGAAGCCGATCTCCACCCCGTCGCCGATCATGAACAGCAGCACACCGAGATAGCCCGGGAGCAGCTTCCTCGGCATCCCCCACAGTTCGGCCCCGCGTCCGCCGCCGGGCGCGGGGCCGGTGTCCGGCCCGTGCGCCCCGCCCGGCCGCACCGGCTGTCCAGGTCGTTCTGCCGGCAAGGCGGCCTCCGGTGTGCTGGCGGGCCCGGGGCCCGGTCCGTCTCCGTGTCGCGGGCCCGCGCCGGGCCCGGGGAATCAGGGGTGCGCGGGGGTCCGCTCGCGCGAGGCGCGCACCCGGTCGCCCAGTTCGACGAGGATCCGCGGCGGGCAGGACTCGGCCAGCAGCGGGAAGAGATGCTGCTCCCGGGCCGACACCAGCCGGCCCGTGGACGCCCGCAGGGTCGCGAGCAGGGCCGGGAAGCGGCCGTCCCCGGGCGGGCACGCCTCCAGCTCCCGCAGCAGGCGCTCGGCCTCCGCCCGGTCGGCGATCTCCTGGTCGGCCATGTCGTCGCCGTCGTCCACGAAGCGCCGGACCGCGGGGAAGAGGTACTCCTCCTCCGTCACCGCGTGCCGGACCAGCTTGCCCGTGAGCCGGTCGGCGAGGGGGCGCAGCTCCGGATCGTCCGGGGTGAGGCCCGCGACCCGGGCGAAGAGGTCCTCGATCTCTCTGAGGTCGGCCGACAGCTCGTCGATGACGTTGCCACCGTGGCCCATGGAGATGCTCCTTCTGTGTGTCACGACCGCCCGTCCGCCGCGCACAGGCCGGACCGGGCGCAGGAAAACGCCTGGTCCATGCCTGCCACGGCGACGACCCGCGTTCACCTCGCACGGCCGCTGCCACCCGAACAGGCTGGTCTCAGTCCGGGAGGACACGCCCCCGCCAGGCGCCCGTCTCGCCGCCCCGGCCCTCGATGTACTCCTTGAAGCGCCGCATGTCGCCCTTGACCCGCCGGTCCAGGACCCCGGCCGCCGTCGCCGCCGTCTCGGCGACCCCGGTCGGCTCCACGTCCATGACGAGGTCCACCCGGGTGTGCTCCGCGTCCACGGCCCGGAAGCGCACCATGCCCATCTGCCTGACGTCCCCGCCCGTGGTGCGCCAGACGATCCGCTCGTCCGGGAGCTGGTCGACGATCTCGGTCTCGAACTCCCGCCGTACGCCGCCGACGCGGGCGACCCAGCGGCTGTGCACGTCGTCGAGCTGCCGGACCTCCTCCACGCCCTCCATGAAGCGCGGGAACTCCTCGAACTGCGTCCACTGGTTGTAGGCGGTGCGCAGCGGGACGGCGACCTCCACCGACTCCTTCACCGTGCTCATCACTGCCTCCTCTCCATGGCCCTCGGCGCGGCGGACCGCCCACCGCGCGGGGGCTCGACGCCCGCCTACCCGGCCCCCGCCGGTTGATGACCCCGGCGCCTGCCCCGGCGCGTACACGGCCCGGTGGCCCGGTGGCCCGGCGTGCATCCGGCCCAAGCCGGTCCCGTTCGGGTGACGCCCCCGGCGAGCGTCACGGTCTCGCGGTGGCGTGCCGCCACCATCGCGGGGGTCGGCCGGCGCACGATCCGGCCCGTGAGCGGCCGGACTTCGGAGGGCCCATGCGGATCCTGCTCGTCGCCAGTGCCAACAACAGCCTCACCCAGCGCGTCGACGCCGAGCTGCGCGACCGCGGCCACGAGACCGCCCTCGCCGAGGTCGCCGACGGCGACGACATCGTCCGGGCGGTCGAGGAGCACCGGCCCGGCCTCGTGCTCGCGCCCATGCTGCGGACCGCGATCCCGCGCGAGGTCTGGTCCCGCCACCTGTGCCTCGTGGTGCACCCGGGCCCGCCCGGCGACCGCGGCCCCTCCAGCCTGGACCGGGCGATCCTCGACGGGGCGGGGGAGTGGGGCGTCACCGTCCTGGAGGCGGTGGCGGAGATGGACGCGGGCGACGTCTGGGCGTCCGCCGCCTGCCCCCTGCCGCCGCTGGGCAAGAGCGACCTCTACCGGGGAGAGGTCTCCGACGCGGCCGTGGAGGCCGTCCTCCTCGCCGTGGAGCGCGCCGCCTCCGGCACCCACCGGCCGCTCCCGCAGGACGCGCCCGGCGGCCGGACGCCCGGCACCGGGACCCGCCCCTACCTCACCCAGCGGGAGCGCGCCCTCGACTGGACGAAGGACACCACCGAGACCGTCCTGCGCGGTCTGCGGGCCGCGGACTCGCAGCCCGGCGTGCTGGACCGCCTCCTCGGCGGCGACTGGTACCTGCACGGCGGGCATCCGGAGGACACTCTGCGCGGCACCCCCGGCGCACTGATCGCCACCCGCGCCGGCGCGGTCTGCCGGGCCACCGCCGACGGCGCCGTGTGGATCCCCGAGCTGCGCCCCCGGCGCACCCCGGGCGGCCCGGCCGCGTTCAAGCTCCCCGCCGCCCTCGCCCTGTCCCGCGCCGGGGTCCTCCCGGACCTGCCCGAGGTCCCCGCACCGCCCCAGGACCCGGGCCTGCCCGAGCCGGGGCGCACCTGGCGGGACATCGCGTACCACGAGGAGGGGACGGTCGGCCGGCTGTCGTTCTCCTTCCCCGGCGGCGCGATGAGCACCGGGCAGTGCCGCCGCCTGCTGGACGCCTACCGCGCCGCCTGCGAGCGCCCCACCTCCGTCCTGGTCCTCGGCGGCGCGCGGGACTTCTTCTCCAACGGCATCCACCTGGGCGTGATCGAGGCCGCCGACGACCCGGGCGCGGAGTCGATCGCCAACCTGGAGGCCATGAACGACCTGGTGGAGGCGGTGCTGACCACCACCGACCGGCTGACGGTCGCCGCCGTCGGCGGCAACGCGGCCGCCGGGGGCGTGATGCTGGCCCTGGCCGCCGACGAGGTCTGGTGCCGCTCCGGCTCCGTGCTCAACCCCCACTACCGGCGGATGGGCCTCTACGGCTCCGAGTACTGGACGTACTCGCTGCCCCGCCGGGCAGGTGCCGAGCAGGCCCGGCGGCTCACCGAGGAGGCCCTGCCGGTGACCGCCCGCACCGCCCTGCGGCTCGGACTGGTGGACCGGATCGCCGATGTCACCCCGGCGGAGTTCACCGGCAGCGTCACCCGTTCGGCCGCGCGGCTCGCCGCGTTCCCGGCGACCGGGCGGCGCATCGCCGCCAAGAAGGCGGCCCTGGACGCGCGGGCCGCCTTCGTCCGCAAGGAGCGGCCCCCGGCCGGTCTGGTGGCGGCGGGGGTGGACCGCTGTTAGCAAGAGAGATGACCAGTCGCAGGAGGGGGGTGCCGTCACAGCCGCGCCAGGAGGCGTCCCATGAACGCTGCAACCCCGACCACCGCCGAGGGCCAGTCCCCGGGTGCGTCCGCCGAGGAACAGGCCCCGATCCACATCCTCTGGATCAACGCAGGGCTGAGCTGCGACGGTGACTCCGTCGCCCTGACGGCCGCGATGCAGCCCAGCATCGAGGAGATCGTCCTCGGGGCGCTGCCCGGCCTGCCGAAGATCCAGGTCCACTGGCCCCTGATCGACTACGAGTGCGGGCCCGTGCAGGGCGCGGACACGTTCATCGAGTGGTTCTTCAAGGGGGAGCGGGGCGAGATCGACCCCTTCGTCCTCGTCGTCGAGGGCTCCATCCCCAACGAGTCCATCAAGCCCGAGGGCTACTGGTGCGGTTTCGGCGACGACCCGGAGACCGGCCAGCCCATCACCACCAGCGAGTGGATCGACCGGCTCGCGCCCAAGGCCCTCGCCGTGGTCGCCATCGGCACCTGCGCCACCTACGGCGGCATCCACGCCATGTCGGGCAACCCGACCGGCGCCATGGGCGTGCCCGACTACCTCGGCTGGGACTGGAAGTCCAAGGCCGGCATCCCCATCGTGTGTGTGCCCGGCTGCCCCATCCAGCCCGACAACTTCTCCGAGACCCTGACCTACCTGCTCTACCAGGCGACCGGCGCCGCGCCGATGATCCCGCTGGACGACAAGCTGCGGCCCACCTGGCTGTTCGGCGCCACCGTCCACGAGGGCTGCGACCGCGGCGGCTACTACGAGCAGGGCCAGTTCGCGCACAGCTACGACTCCCCGCTCTGCCTGGTCAAGCTCGGCTGCTGGGGCCCGGTCGTGAAGTGCAACGTCCCCAAGCGGGGCTGGATGAACGGCATCGGCGGCTGCCCCAACGTCGGCGGCATCTGCATCGCCTGCACCATGCCGGGCTTCCCGGACAAGTTCATGCCGTTCATGGACGAACCCCCCGGAGGCAAGGTCTCCAGCACCGCCAGCGGCGCCTACGGCGCGGTCATCCGGCGGCTGCGGTCCCTCACGGGGAAGACCGTGGACCAGGAGCCCAAGTGGCGCCACACCGGCGAGCGGCTGACCACCGGCTACCGGCCGCCGTGGTGACCGTCCGCTGAAGCACGAAGCAGGAACCACGAGCCACACCCCCCACCCGTCACACCTGACGACCCGTCACACCCGACGAAGGGCACAGCGCACCATGGGACCGACGACCAAGGCTGCCGGCGACAAGAGCGGCCTCGTGGAGATGTCCTGGGATCCGATCACCCGGATCGTGGGAAGTCTCGGCATCCACACGAAGATCGACTTCAAGCAGAAGCGGGTCGCCGAGTGCTACAGCACGTCGTCGGTCTTCCGCGGCTACAGCGTGTTCATGCGCGGCAAGGACCCGCGCGACGCCCACTTCATCACCAGCCGCATCTGCGGCATCTGCGGCGACAACCACGCCACCTGCTCGGTGTACGCGCAGAACATGGCCTACGGCGTGAAGCCCCCGCACCTGGGCGAGTGGGTCATCAACCTCGGTGAGTCCGCCGAGTACATGTTCGACCACAACATCTTCCAGGAGAACCTGGTGGGGGTCGACTACTGCGAGCGGATGGTCCGCGAGACCAACCCCGGCGTCCTCGAACTCGCCGAGCGCACCGAGGCCCCGCACGCCGCCGAGCACGGCTACCGCACCATCGCCGACATCATGCGCTCCCTCAACCCCCTGGAGGGCGAGTTCTACCGCGAGGCCCTCCAGGTCAGCCGCTACACCCGGGAGATGTTCTGCCTGATGGAGGGCCGCCATGTGCACCCCTCCACGCTCTACCCGGGCGGCGTCGGCACGGTCGCCTCCGTGCAGCTCTTCACCGACTACATGAGCCGGCTGATGCGGTACGTCGAGTTCATGAAGCGCGTCGTCCCCCTCCACGACGACCTCTTCGACTTCTTCTACGAGGCCCTGCCCGGCTACGAGGAGGTCGGCCGCCGGCGGGTGCTCCTCGGCTGCTGGGGCGCCCTCAACGACCCCGAGTACTGCGACTTCACCTACGCCAACATGACCGACTGGGGCCGGCGGATGTTCGTCACCCCGGGCGTCGTCGTGGACGGCAAGCTGGTCACCAACGACCTCACCGAGATCAACCTCGGCATCCGCATCCTGCTCGGCTCCTCCTACTACGAGGACTGGGCCGGCCAGGAGCAGTTCGTCACCCACGACCCGCTCGGCAACCCCGTCGACCCGCGCCACCCGTGGAACCAGCACACCATCCCGGCCCCGCAGAAGCGGGACTTCCAGGACAAGTACAGCTGGGTGATGTCCCCGCGCTGGTTCGACGGCAAGGACTACCTGCCCCTGGACACCGGCGGCGGCCCCCTCGCCCGCCTCTGGTCCACCGCCCTGTCCGGCCTGGTGGACGTCGGCTACGTCAAGGCCACCGGCCACAGCGTCGTCATCAACCTGCCCCGGACCATGACCAAGCCGGAGACCACCTTCGAGTGGAAGATCCCGCAGTGGTCCAACGCCCTCGAACGCAACCGCGCCCGGACCTACTTCCAGGCGTACGCGGCCGCCATCGCGCTGCACTGCGCCGAGAAGGGCCTGGAGGAGGTCCGCGCCGGACGCACCCAGACCTGGGAGAAGTTCGAGGTCCCGGACGAGTCCATCGGCTGCGGCTTCACCGAGGCCGTCCGCGGCGTCCTCTCCCACCACATGGTCATCCGCGACGGGAAGATCGCCAACTACCACCCGTACCCGCCGACCCCGTGGAACGCCAGCACCCGCGACACCTACGGCACCCCCGGCCCCTACGAGGACGCTGTGCAGAACACGCCCATCTTCGAGGAGAACACCCCGGAGAACTTCAAGGGCATCGACATCATGCGGGCCGTGCGCAGCTTCGACCCCTGTCTGCCGTGCGGTGTGCACATGTACGTCGGCGGCGGGAAGACCGTCAAGACCATGCACGTCCCCACCGGCCTGAGCGGGCTGGGCGGATGAGCGCCGCCACCGGCACCCGGCCGGCCGCCGCACCCACCGCCGAGGAGGCCGGCCGCCGGGTCGAGGAGATCCTCCAGCACCTCGCCGACTCCGGCGACGAGCCCGCCCGGGAGGCCGCCGAGGAACTGGTCCGCGTCCTGATGGACTTCTACGGCGCCGGCCTCGCCCGCGCCGTCGACCTCCTCGGCCGGGCCGCCCCCCGGAACGGCGCCGGCCCGCTGGAGCCCCTGCTCGGCGACGAACTGGTCGCGAGCCTCCTCGTCCTGCACGACCTCCACCCCGAGGACACCGAGGCCCGCATCGCCCGCGCCCTGGCCACCGTCGCCGGCGGCGGCCTGGAGCACGCCGGCTACGACGAGCGCACCGGTGTGCTGCGGCTGCGCCCGGCCGCCGCCTCGGGCTGCGGCTGCGGCTCCACGGCCGACGCCGCCCGGCAGGCCGCGATCGAGGCGCTCTGCTCCTTCGCCCCCGAGGTGACCGACGTCGACCTCCTCCCCGAGGCGCCCCGCGAACCCGCCCTGCTCCAGATCGGGACCCGCCCCGGCGGGGCCCCGGGCCCGGCGCGGTGAGCGCGCCCCACGCCGCTCCGGCGGCCCGCGCGGCTGCTGCCCGCCAGCCGCGCGGGCTCCGGCGGTTCACCACCCCCCGCCCGCCCCGCGCCGAGGTCTGCGAACTGTGCGGGGTCCCCGTCGCCTCCGAGCACCGCCACCTCGTCGACACCGAACGCCGCTCCCTCGCCTGCGCCTGCCCGGCCTGCGCCCAGGTGATGGCCCGGCCCGGCGCCACCGGCGGCGGCCGGTTCCGGGCCGTGCCCGACCGCGTCCTCACCGACCCGGACCACCGCTTCGACGACGGCCTGTGGAACCTCCTCGCCATCCCCGTCAGCGTCGCCTTCTTCTTCCACAACACGGCGCTCGACCGGCTGGTGGCCCTCTACCCCAGCCCTGCCGGGGCCACCGAACGCGAACTGGAGCCCCGGGAACGGGAGACCGTCCTGGACGCCACCGCCCTCGCCGGTGAACTCGCCCCCGACACCGAGGCCCTCCTGGTGCGCCGCACCGGCGAGCTGACCGAGTGCCACCTCGTGCCCGTGGACCGCTGCTACGCCCTGGTGGGCCGGATGCGGCTGCTCTGGCACGGCTTCGACGGCGGGGCCGAGGCCCGCGCCGACCTCGACGCCTTCTTCGACGACGTACGCCGCAAGGCCCGTACCACCGGGGCGGACTCCTCATGACCGAACTGACCTTCCACTGCACCGGCGTCCGCGCCGACCGCTACGCCGCCGGGCCCACGCTCGTCTTCCGGCTGCGCGTCACCACCCCCGACCCCACCCCCGTCCACGCGCTGGCGCTGCGCTGCCAGATCCGGATCGAGCCCGCCCGCCGCTCCTACGCGCCCGGCGAGACCGAGCCGCTCACCGACCTGTTCGGGGAACGCTCGCGCTGGGGCAGCACCCTGCACCCCGTGCAGTTCGCCCAGGTCCCGCTGATGGTGCCCGGCTTCACCGGGGAGACCGAGACCGACCTCGTCGTCCCCTGCACCTACGACATGGACATCGCCGCCACCCGCTACCTGGACGCCCTGGAGGGCGGCGAGGTGCCGCTGCTGATGCTGTTCTCCGGCACGGCGTTCACCGGCGACGCGGGCTTCCGGGTGGAACCGGTGCCCTGGGACCGCGAGGCGGAGTTCCGGCTCCCGGTCGCCACCTGGCGGGAGATGATCGCCCAGCACTTCCCCGGCTGCGGCTGGATCCGGCTGCCCTCCGACGTCATGGACGCCCTGCGCGCCCATCGCTCCCGCCGCGCCCTGCCCTCCTGGGAGGCGACCGTGCGCGAACTCCTCGCCACGGCAGCCGAGTTCGGGCCGGACGCCGGGCCGCGCCCCGGACCGGCGGACGCCCTGCGGGCCGCCGCCGGAGCCGGAGCGGGACGGCAGGAGAGGACCACGGCCCGATGACCACCACCGCCCCTTTCCCCGCGTCCACCGAGGCCCGGCTCGCCTACGCCCGCCAGGTCGCCGACGCCGTCCTCTTCGAGGGCTACGTCCTCTACCCCTACCGGGCCTCCGCCGCCAAGAACCGCCTCCGCTGGCAGTTCGGCGTCCTCGTGCCGCCCGCCTGGGCCGCGGCCGGCGACGAGCACGACTTCCAGCACACCGAGATCCTGATGGAACGCCGCACCGGCGCCGAACTCGCCGTCCAGGTGCGCTTTCTGCACGCCCAGCGCCGCACGGTGGAACGGGCCCGCCCGGACGGCACCTTCGAACCCGTCGCCGAACTCCACCTGGACGACCGGGTGCTCACCGCCTGGGACGAGGGCGTCGAGGAGCACACCGACCTCACCGTGCCCACCGCGGACCTCACCCCCGAGGGCACCGACGTCCCCTTCACCCGCCCCGCGCACGAGGAGACCGAGACCGTCCGGGACGCCGACGGCACCGTCGTCGGCCGCCTCGTCCGCCGCCGGGAGGCGATCAGCGGGCGGCTGCGGCTGAGCGCCGAGGAACTCCCGGGCCCCTACCGGGCGTTCAAGCTCACCGCCCTCGTCGAGAACACCAGCGCCTGGCGGCCGGAACCCGGCGCCGCCCGGGACGCCGCGCTCCCGCACTCCCTGATCGCCACCCATGTGCTCCTCCAGCTCAGCGGCGGAGCCTTCCTCTCCCTGACCGACCCGCCGCAGTGGGCGGCCGGTGCCGTCGCCGGCTGCCGCAATCTGCACACCTGGCCGGTCCTCGCCGGTGAACCGGGCCGCGCCGACCTGGTCCTCTCCTCGCCGATCATCCTGGACGACCACCCGGCCATCGCCCCCGAGAGCCTCGGAACCCTCTACGACGCCACCGAGATCGACGAGATCCTCGCCCTGCGTACCGCCGCCCTCACCGACCAGGAGAAGCGCGAGGCCCGGGGCACCGACGCCCGCGCGGCGGCCGTCATCGACCTCGCCGACTCCATGCCGCCGGAGGTCCTGGACCGGCTGCACGGCGCCATCCGCTCCCTGGACGCCGTCACCACGGGGGCGCCGGGCGCCGGCCCCGACCCGTTCACCGCCACGGACCGGGACCCCTTCGAGGACCACGGCACCGCCCGGCCCGACACCCCGTGGTGGGACCCGGGCGGGGACACCGGTGTCGACCCGGAGCGCGACGAGATCCTCGTCGACGGCCGCCCCGTGCGGGCCGGCAGCCGGGTGGTCCTGCGGCCCGGCAAACGCCGCACCGACGCCCAGGACCTGTTCCTGCACGGCCGCACCGCCCAGGTGGAGGCCGTCCTCCACGACGTCGACGGGGGAGTGCACCTCGCCGTCACCGTGGACGGCGACCCCGGCGCCGACATCCGCCGCGAGCAGGGCCGCTACCTCTACTTCCAGCCCGACGAGGTCCGCCACCCGGAGGAGACGACGTGAGCACCCCCGCCCCCGGGGCCGGCGCGCCCCGGACCCTCGTCGCCGGGATCGGGAACATCTTCCTCGGCGACGACGGCTTCGGCGTCGAGACCGTGCGGCGGCTCGCCGCCGGGCCGCTGCCCGCCCACGTCGAGGCCGTCGACATCGGCGTCCGCGGCGTCCATCTCGCCTATCAGCTCCTCGACGGCTACGACACGGTCGTCCTGGTGGACGCCACCGCACGCGGCGGCGCACCCGGCACGCTCTATCTGATCGAGGACGCCACCGTGGACGCGGCGGCCCAGGAGGCCGTCGTCGACGGCCACCGCATGTCGCCCGACGCGGTCCTCGCCCTGCTCGGCGCCCTGTGCGCCGGAACCGGCGGCACCCCGCCGCGCCGGATCCTCGTCGTCGGCTGCGAACCCGCCTGCCTGGAGGAGGGGATCGGCCTCTCGGACCCCGTCCGGGACGCCGTGCCGGAGGCCCTACGGACCCTGCGCGACCTCGTCACCGCACCCGCCCCCGACCCGCAGCCCGCCCCCTGAAGGAGGACACCGTGAACCGAAGCGCCATCGCAGGGACGGCCGTCGCCGCCGTCGTCGCCGCCCTGATCGCCGTCAACCTGCCCGACATCAGGCGCTACTTGCGCATCAGGAGCATGTGAGCGCGGTACCGCCCCGCCCGCTGCTCCGATCGGGCCAACCGCCGTCCGGCGCCGGTGCGCCGGGCGGCACGGAGGGGGCCGCGCCCCTTGAATGGGGCGCGCCCGCCGGGCGCCGGCCGACGCGATCCGCCCACCGACAGGACTGAGCACGATGCACGAGATGTCCCTTGCGCTCGCGGTCGTCGACCAGGTGGAGGAGGCCGCGCGCGAGCGCGGGGCCGGGTCCGTCGCCTCCGTCCGGCTGAGCGTCGGTGAACTCGCCGGCGTCGTCCCCCAAGCCCTCGCCTTCTGCTTCGAACTCGCCTGCGCCGGAACCCTGCTGGAGGGCGCGGAGCTGACCGCCGAGACGGTCCCGGCGCGTGCGCACTGCGTTCCCTGCGACCGTGAGTGGGCCGTCGGGATGCCCCCGGACCTGTGCTGCCCCGGGTGCGGGACACCGGCCCAGGACCTGCTGTCCGGCCGGGAACTGCGGATCGCCGAGGTCCACTGGGGCGACCCGGCCGACCCGGCCGACCCGCCCGGCACCCCGGGTTCCGCTGCCGACTCCCACCACCCCGTCCTTGAGGAGAGCTGACCCATGTGCCGTGCGCTCGACCTGCAGACCTCGGTGCTCGCGAAGAACGACGCGACCGCGCGGACCCTGCGCGCCGGCCTCGCCGCCCGCGGCACCACGGTCGTCAACCTGCTGTCCAGCCCGGGCAGCGGGAAGACCGCCCTGCTGGAGACGGAACTGCGCACGGCCCGCGAACGGGGTGTGCCCGTCGCCGCTCTCACCGCCGACCTGGCCACCGAGAACGACGCCGAGCGGCTCGCCCGCTCGGGGGTGCCGGTCAAGCAGATCCACACCGACGGGCTGTGCCACCTGGAGGCCGGGATGCTCGGCGGCCATCTGGTCGGCTGGCTGCCGGGGGACACCCGGCTGCTGTTCGTCGAGAACGTCGGCAACCTGGTCTGCCCGGCCTCCTACGACCTGGGCGAGTCGCTGCGGGTGGTCCTCGCCTCGGTCACCGAGGGGGAGGACAAGCCGCTGAAGTACCCCACGGCGTTCGGGCTGGCGAACCTGGTGCTGGTGACCAAGACGGACATCGCGGAGGCGGTCGACTTCGACGAGGACGCCTTCCGGGCGCATGTGCGGCGGGTCAACCCGGGCGTGGAGATCGTCCTCACCTCGGCCCGCACCGGTCTCGGCGCGGGCGCCCTGCTGGACCGCGCGCTCGCCGCGGCGGCGGGGGAGCCGGTCCACGTCCCGGTGATGGCCCGGCAGCACGACGGGCACGCGCACGGCCACGACGGCCACGGGCACGAGCACGGCGGCCACGGGCACGGCCACGACGGCCACGCGCACGGCCACGACGGCCACGGCCACGAGCACGGCGGGCATGACCACGGTCACGACCACACGCATCCGCATCCGCATCCGCATCCGCACGTCCACGCCGACGCCCCCGCGCACTCCCAGCTGCACGCGTGACCGCCCCCTCCGCCCCTTCCGCCGCCTCCGTCCCCGGGGCCGCCGAGCGCCGCCGGGTCGTCGTACGCGGCGTCGTCCAGGGCGTCGGCTTCCGCCCGTTCGTCCACGGCCTGGCGACCGGGCTGGGCCTCGCCGGGCATGTCACCAACACCGGGGACGGCGTCCTCGCCGAGGTCGAGGGCGCCCCGGACGCCGTGGCCCGCTTCTGCGAGCGGCTCGCCGCCGACGCGCCCCCGCTCGCCGTCGTGGAGTCGGTGCGGCACGAACCCCTTGCGGCCACCGGCGGCGCCGGGTTCGCGATCGTCGCCTCCCGCGGCGGCGGACCCGTCCGCACCCTCGTGCCCCCGGACACCGCCACCTGCGCCGACTGCCTCGCCGAGCTGGCCGACCCCGCCGACCGGCGGTACCGGCACCCCTTCATCACCTGCACCCACTGCGGACCCCGGTTCACCATCGTCACCGGCCTCCCGTACGACCGCGCGCACACCACCATGGCCCGGTTCCCGCTGTGCGCCGACTGCGCCCGGGAGTACACCGACCCCGCCGACCGCCGCTTCCACGCGCAGCCGGTCTCCTGCCACGCCTGCGGCCCCCGGCTGCGCCTGGTCACGCGATCCGGCGGGGAGGCGCCCGCGGAGGACCCGGTCGCCGCCGCCCGGAAGCTGCTCGCCGCCGGAGCCGTCCTCGCGGTGAAGGGCCTCGGGGGCTACCACCTGGCCTGCGACGCGACCGACCCCGCCGCCGTCGAGACCCTGCGCCGCCGCAAGAACCGCGGCGACAAGCCCTTCGCCCTGATGGCCCGCGACCTCGGCGACCTCACGGGCCTGGTCCGCGCCGACGAGCCGGAACGGGCCGCGCTCACCGGCCCCGACCGGCCGATCGTCCTGCTGCGCCGCCTGCCCGGGCCCGCCGGCACCGGGCCGCGCCCGGCGGACGGCGTCGCCCCCGGCAGCCCCGACCTCGGCGTGCTGCTGCCCTACACCCCCGTGCACCACCTCCTCCTCGGCCTGCCCGGCGACGCACCCGGACCCCGGCTGCTGGTCATGACCAGCGGCAACCTGGCCGGGGAGCCGATCGTCACCGACGACGAGGACGCCCTCGCCCGCCTCGGCGGTCTGGCCGACGCCTGGCTGCTGCACGACCGGCCGATCCACGTCCCCTGCGACGACTCCGTGGTCCGGGTCCTGGACGGCGAGCCGCTGATCCTGCGGCGTTCCCGAGGCCACGCGCCCCTGCCGCTCACCCTGCCCGTGCGCGTCCCGCCCACCCTCGCCGTCGGCGGCGACCTGAAGAACGCCTTCTGCCTCGGCTCCGGGGACAAGGCGTGGCTCTCGGCCCATATCGGCGACATGGACGACCTCGCCACCCAGCGCGCCTTCGAACGGGCCGAGGAGCAGCTGGAGTCGGTCACCGGCACCCGGCCCGAACACCTCGCGGCCGACCTCCACCCCGGTTACCGCTCCACCCGCTGGGCCGCCCGCCGCGCCGCCGGCCGGCCGGTCACCGGCGTCCAGCACCACCACGCGCACATCGCCTCCGCGATGGCCGAACACGGGCTCGGCCCGGCCGCCCGGGTCATCGGGGTCGCCTTCGACGGCACCGGCCACGGACCCGACGGCGCCGTGTGGGGCGGCGAGTTCCTTCTCGCCGGCTACGCCGGCTTCACCCGCTTCGCCCATCTCGCCTACACCCCGCTCCCCGGCGGCGACGCCGCCGTACGGCTGCCGTACCGGACGGCCCTGTCCCATCTGCGCACCGCCGGGCTCGCCCGGGAGACCTGGCTGCCGTGCACGGAAGCCTGTCCTCCTGCTGAACTCGACCTGCTGGAACAGCAGTTGGCGCGCGGAGTGCACTGCGTCCCCACCTCCAGCATGGGCCGCCTCTTCGACGCCGTCTCCTCCCTCGCCGGGGTGTGCCACCGCTCCGGGTACGAGGCCCAGGCGGCGGTCGAACTGGAGGCGGCGGCGGTACGCGCACTGCGCGACGGCCGGGCACCGCAGGCGGACGGCTACACCTTCCGGCTCACCCCGCAGGGCGCGGCGGCCGGGGCCGCGTACGCCGCAGACCCCGCTCCGCTGCTCGCCGCCGTGGTGCGCGACCTGCGCGCCGGGACCGGGCCCGGGCCGATCGCCGCGCGCTTCCACGCGGCCGTCGCCGACCTGGTGCACGGGGTGTGCGCGGCGGCCCGGGCCGAACACGGCCTCACCGACGTGGCCCTGAGCGGCGGCGTCTTCGCCAACACCCTGCTGTCGTCCGCCTGCGCCGCACGCCTCGCGGACGACGGCTTCACGGTGCTCCGGCACCGGCGCATCCCCCCGAACGACGGCGGGCTGGCACTCGGCCAGCTCGTCGTGGCCGCCTGCCGGGGCCCCGCCGCCGGCTGACGGCCACCCCGCGCCGGACGCGGGACACCCCGCACGGCCGGGGACGGGACCTTCACGCAGGACGGGACACGACACAGCGCGAGAGCGAGGAGACGCACATGTGCCTGGCGGTACCCGGCAGAGTGCTGGGCATCGAGGAACGGGACGGCACCAGGATGGCCACCGTCGACTTCGGCGGAGTGGTCAAGGAGGTGTGCCTGGAGTACCTGCCGGACCTCCGGGTCGGCGAGTACGCCATCGTCCATGTGGGCTTCGCCCTCCAGCGTCTGGACGAGGAGTCGGCGCGCCAGACCCTCGCCCTGTTCGAGAACCTCGGGCTGCTCCAGGAGGAGTTCGGCGACCCGTGGGAGGCGGCCGAGGCAGAGGCGGCCCTCATGGACGACGACACGCGGGCGGCGGACGCGCCCGCCGGCGGCGAGGGGAAGGCGGACCGGTGAAGTACATCGACGAGTTCCAGGACCCCGCGCTCGCCCGGCGGCTGCTCGACGACATCGCGGCCACCGTCACCCGCCCCTGGGCCCTGATGGAGGTCTGCGGCGGGCAGACCCATACGATCATCCGCCACGGCATCGACCAACTCCTGCCCGAAGGCGTCGAGTTGATCCACGGCCCCGGCTGCCCGGTCTGCGTCACCCCGCTGGAGGTCATCGACAAGGCACTGGAGATCGCCTCCCGCCCCGATGTGATCTTCTGCTCCTTCGGCGACATGCTCCGCGTCCCCGGCACCGGCCGCGACCTCTTCCAGGTACGCGGCGCGGGCGGGGACGTCCGCGTCGTCTACTCGCCGCTGGACGCCCTGCGGATCGCCCGGCAGAACCCGGACCGGGAGGTCGTGTTCTTCGGCATCGGCTTCGAGACCACCGCGCCGCCGAACGCCATGACGGTGTACCAGGCGAAGAAGCTCGGCATCCGCAACTTCAGCCTGCTGGTCTCGCACGTCCGGGTCCCCCCGGCCATCGAGGCGATCATGCAGTCCCCGTCCTGCCGGGTGCAGGCCTTCCTCGCCGCCGGGCATGTGTGCAGCGTCATGGGCACCGACGAGTACCCGGAGCTCGCCGACCGGTTCGGCGTCCCCATCGTGGTCACCGGCTTCGAACCGCTGGACATCCTGGAGGGCGTCCGCCGGACCGTCCGCCAGCTGGAGCGCGGGGAGCACACCGTGGAGAACGCCTACCCGCGTGCCGTGCGCGCCGAGGGCAACCCGGACGCCCGCACGATGCTGGCGGACGTCTTCGAGGTGACCGACCGCGCCTGGCGCGGTATCGGCACCATCCCCGCGAGCGGCTGGCGGCTCTCGGAGCGCTACCGGGAGTACGACGCCGAGCACCGCTTCTCCGTCACCGGCATCGACACCCGGGAGCCCGCCGCCTGCCGCAGCGGCGAGGTCCTCCAGGGGCACCTCAAGCCGCACGAGTGCGAGGTGTTCGGCACCGCCTGCACCCCGCGCACCCCGCTCGGCGCCACCATGGTCTCCAGCGAGGGAGCCTGCGCGGCCTACTACCTCTACCGGCGGCTCGACCTCACGCCGCGCACCGCACCCCGCCAGGAGGCACCCGTTGTCTGAGACCACGACCGGGACCACGACGACCACGGCACGGGCGGGGGGCGACGAGGGCGACGGGTCCGCCGGCGCCCCGGACATGCTCGCCTGGACCTGTCCCGCCCCGCTGCGGGACCAGCCCCGCGTGGTCATGGGGCACGGCGGCGGCGGCGCGATGTCCGCCGAACTGGTGGAGCACGTCTTCGCGCCCGCGTTCGGCGGCCCGCACCTCGCCGGGCTCGGGGACAGCGCCACCATCGAACTCGGCGGCGCGCGCCTGGCGTTCTCCACCGACTCCTTCGTGGTCCGGCCGCTGTTCTTCCCCGGCGGCAGCATCGGCGACCTGGCCGTCAACGGCACGGTCAACGACCTGGCGATGAGCGGCGCGCGGCCCGCGTTCCTGTCCTGCGGCTTCATCCTGGAGGAGGGCGTCGAGATGCCCGTCGTCGCCCGGGTCGCCGAGTCGCTGGGCGCGGCGGCCCGGGCGGCGGGCGTCGAGGTGGTCACCGGGGACACCAAGGTGGTCGAGTCCGGGCACGGCGACGGCGTCTACATCAACACCTCGGGCGTCGGCCTGGTCCCGGCCGGTGTCGACCTGCGGCCGCAGCGGGTCGTGCCGGGCGATGTGGTCATCGTCAGCGGGCCGGTCGGCGCGCACGGCATCGCCATCCTCAGCGTCCGCGAGGGCCTGGAGTTCGGCGTGGGCATCGAGAGCGACTGCGCGGCCCTCGGCGGTCTGGTGGAGGCGATGCTGGCCGTCACCCCGGACCTGCATGTGCTGCGCGACCCCACCCGGGGCGGGCTGGCGGCGGCCCTGAACGAGATCGCGGCCGCATCCGGCACCGGCGTCGTCATCGAGGAGCGGGCCGTCCCCGTCCCCGCAGCGGTGGCCAACGCCTGCGGCTTCCTGGGGCTGGACCCGCTGCTGGTGGCCAACGAGGGCAAGCTCGTCGCCTTCGTGCCGCGCGAGCACGCCGACGCGGTGCTGGCGGCCATGCGGGCCCATCCGCTGGGCGCGGAGGCGGCCGTCATCGGCGAGACCGTCGCCGACCACCCGGGCATGGTGGTGGCCCGCACCGGCCTCGGCGGTACGCGCGTGGTCGACCTGCCGCTGGGCGAGCAGCTGCCGCGCATCTGCTGACGCGGGCGGGCCCGGGACCCGGGGGACCGGGCCCGCCCCCGTGCGCGGAACTTGCGTCGATCATGCGTCGTACGCTGAAGGCATGGCCTCCGACACGGACGCGGACGACGCGCTGTCGCTCAGCACGGGCGCCGTCGCGCGGCGGCTCGGTGTCGCCGCGACCACCCTGCGGTCCTGGGAGCGGCGCTACGGCATCGGGCCCGCCGTCCGGGAGGACGGGCGGCACCGGCGCTGGACGCGCGGCGACATCGCCCTCGTCGAGGAGATGTGCCGGCTGACCGGTCAGGGCGTACCGCCCGCCGAGGCCGCGCGCGCCGCGCAGCGCGCCGCGCCCGCCCCCGACGCCCGCGCCCCCGATGTCCCGGACGGCCGACCGCGCGGCGGCCCGGGCGGCCGGACCGCGCTGCCCCTCGGGGACGTCCGCCAGGAGTGCCGGGGCCTCGCCCGGGCGGCCGTGCGGCTCGACGCGCCCGCCATGGAGGAGCTGCTGGAGGCCGTCATCGCCGAGCACGGCGTGGTCACCGCCTGGGAGGAGGTCCTCGCCCCCACCCTGCACGCCGTCGGCCGCAAGTGGGCCACCGCCGGGGAGCGGTACGTGGAGGTCGAGCACCTGCTGTCCTGGCATGTCTCCAGCGCCATCCGCCGTGCCCACACCGTCCGCGGCGCCCAGCCCCTGCCGCCCGCGCTGCTCGCCTGCGTCCCGGGGGAGGAGCACAGCCTGCCCATGGAGGCCCTCGCCGCCGCCCTCGGCGAACGCGGCCTGCCCGCCCGGATGTTCGGCGCCGCGCTGCCGGCGGAGGCGCTGTTCGAGGCGGTGCGCAGGTCGGGCCCGTCCGCGGTGGTGCTGTGGGCGCAGTCCCGTTCCACCGCGGACCGGGCCCTCGTCCAGTGGATCGCCGGTATGGAGTGGGGGGTGCGCGGCGCCCGGGAGAGCCCCGCCCTGCTGCTCGCCGGGCCCGGCTGGGCCGGGATGGGCGCGGTCCCCGGGACCGGGCGGCTCCAGGGGCTGCGTTCGGCGCTGGACGTGATCGAGGAACTGATGCGGGCCTGAGCGGAGCGCGCCACCGTGCACGGTGGGGTGCCGCACAGCGACCCTCCGTCGTATTCGGGGTGAATCATCAGGAAATGTCCGTCCGGGGAATCCGCGGGGCGGGCAGCCGCCGAACACCCACCGACGGGCCACTTCCGCGGGCCCGCCACCTCCATCCCGGAAGGGCGGATCCATGAACACCAACCACCCCCGCCGCGCCGCCGTGGCCGCGGGCATCGGCGCGCTGATCCTGCCGGTCACCCTGGCGGTCGCCGCACCCGCACAGGCCGACGTACGCGCCGAGCCGGTCGGACCCGCCTGCGCGTCGCTGCCCCAGCAGGGCGAGGGCAGCGCCCAGGGCATGGCCGACGACCCGGTCGCCACCGCCGCGTCCAACAACCCGGAGCTGTCGACCCTGGTCTCCGCGATCCAGGAAGCCGACCTGGCCGACACCTTGAACAACGCCGAGAACATCACGGTGTTCGCGCCGACCAACGACGCCTTCGAGAAGATCCCCAAGGCCGACCTGGACGCCCTGCTGGCCGACAAGGAACAGCTCACCCAGGTGCTGACCTACCACGTCGTGGGCGAGAAGGTCGCCCCGGACCAGCTCGCCGACGGCACCTTCGAGACCCTGGAGGGCGCCGACCTGACCACCGACGAGACGGACGGCACGTACACCGTGAACGACTCCGCGAAGGTCGTCTGCGGCGATGTGATGACCGAGAACGCCACCGTGCATCTCATCGACACCGTGCTGATGCCGCCGGCGTCGTCGCCGTCACCGTCCTGACCGGCCCCACCGGGCCGCGAGCCGCCTCCTGCGGCGCCGTGCGGCGTACGGGACCGCTCCCGTACGCCGCACGGCCGTGCCCGGACGCGAACGCGGACGTACCACCCGTTCGCGGACCGGCCGGTGCATCCGGGGCCGCCGCCGACGGCGAACCGGAAGCATGAAACTGCGCGACGAACTCCCCCTGGACCACCACCTCGCGACCGTCTACCGGTACGGGGCCGCGTTCTGCGGCCTCGTCCTGCTGGTCTTCGGCTGCCTCGGCTTCGCGGACGCCCTCACTCCGTTCAGCACCTCCGGCGACACGATCGCCGGGATGACGACGAACGTGGCCCTGAGCGTCATCTCCACCGTCGTCGGCCTCGCCCTGATCGCGGGCGCCGTGGTGGGCGGGAACTTCGCCTCCACGCTCAACATGACCGTGGGCGGCCTGTTCCTGCTGAGCGGCTTCTACCACGTCTTCGCCCTCGACCGGTCCGCCAACTTCCTGGACTTCGGCATGACCAACGTGATCTTCAGCTTTGTGATGGGGCTGGTGATCGCGACCTTCGGCATGTACGGGCGGGTGTCGAGCAAGCTCTCGCACGACAACCCGTACTGGCAGCGCCGCCACCCCCGGCAGGCCGCCGAGGAACGGGCGCGCGCCCGTGCGCGGGCGGCGGGCCGGGGGGTGGGCCCCGCCCCCGCCCTGCCGGGCGGCGCACCGGACGGCGGAGCGCTGCGGCGCGGCGACGCCTGACGGGTCCGGGCGGGCGCGTCCGGTGCGCCCGTCCCCGGGTGGGCCCTTCCCGGCGCGGCGGGTCCGGTGCGCGGGCCCCGCGGTGTTCCCGGGCGCCGTGGGTCCGGTGGGCGTTGCCCGGGGACGCCGGCCCGTGGCGGGCACCGGAACGGCCGCACCCGCGGCGAGGTCACGGTGTGTCACCCCGGCCCCGCGCCCCGGGTGTGGTCGAGTGGGCCGCGGCCCGCAGCCCGCGCACCCGCCCGGGTCCCGCCGGGCGCATCCGAACGGGGCGCCGCCTCGGAAGAGACGGGCAAACCGTCGAACCGCGGAGGTCCTCGATGCAGCCGAGCTGCCCGACCGAGCCCGTACCGGCCCGCCGTGCCGCCGCCCGCCCCGCGCCGTCCTGCCCCGCCGTGGACCGGAACGTCCCCGAGGCCGTCGGCGCCGTGCTGGGCGAGCTGCTGGACGAGCGGACCGCCGAGGCCGCCGCGCTGGACGCCACCTTCGCCCGGGACATCGCCGGGAGCACGGCCCGCTTCACCCTCGACGGCGGCCGCCGCACCCGCTCCCAGCTGCTGTGGTGGGCCCTGCGGGCCTGCGGCGGCGGCGAGGAGGAACGGCACGCGGGACTGCGCGTGGCCGCCGCCCTGGAACTGATCCAGACCTGCGCCCTGGTGCAGGACGACGTGATGGACGGCTCGCCCCGCCGCCGGGGCCGGCCCGCCTTCCACGTACGGCTGGACCAGCGCTACGGCGACCCGCCGGCGCCGTGGCCGGGCGCGCCCGGCGGCGCCCCGTCGTTCGGCGCCTGCGGTGCCGTTCTCGCCGGGGACCTGGCGCTCGCCTGGGCCGACGACATCGTGGCCGACACCGCCTTCGGGCCGGACGTCCGGCCCCGGGTGCTGGCCGACTGGCGGGCGATGCGCACCGAGATGGTCGCCGGGCAGTACCTGGACCTCCACTCCCAGGTCTCGCACTCCCGCTCCCCGGGCCGCGCCCTGCGCACCGCCTGCCTCAAGTCCGCGCTCTACACGGTCGGCAGGCCCCTCGCCCTCGGGGCGGCCGTCGCGGGCGCGGACGCGCGGACGGCCGACGCGCTGCGTTCGGCGGGCCGCAGCGCGGGCATCGCCTTCCAGCTCCGGGACGACCTCGACGGACTCTTCGGCGACCCGGCCGACACCGGGAAACCGGCCGGGGAGGACGTGCGGGCCGGCAAGCACACCTATCTGGCCGCGCTCGCGCGGTCGGCCGCCGCGGCCCGGGGCGACACCCGCGCCCTCGCCGTCCTCGACCGTCCGCCGGCCGGCGCCCCGCACCCGGCGCACGCCCCGCGCGGCCCCCACCGGGGGCACCCGGCGCACGGCCCGGACCCGGTATACGGCGGGGGCGAGGCGCACGGCCCGGACACGCCGTACGACCCGGGCCGGGCCGAGGAGGAACTGGCCGAGGTACGGCGGGCGCTGGTGCGCACCGGTGCCCGGGACCTGGTCGAGGCCCGGATCGCCCGTCTCCTCGGCGTCGCCGAACGCCGGCTCGCCACCGCCGGACTGGACCCGGACGCGGCCGACCGGCTCGCCGCACTCCTGCACGCCGCGAGCGCGCCCCGCGCCGCCGGCGCACCGGCCGCCCTGCTCCGACCCGAGGGCCCGCCGGCCCTGGTGGCGGCCGGGGACGGGGCGGTGCGATGAGGACGGTCCAGGGACCCACCGACCATGTGGTCGTCGTCGGCGCCGGACTCGCCGGACTCGCCACCGCCCTGCACCTGCTCGGGGCGGGGCGGCGCGTCACCGTCGTCGAACGCGACCCCGGGCCCGGCGGGCGCGCCGGACGGCTGGACCGGGGCGGCTACCGCTTCGACACCGGACCGACCGTCCTGACCATGCCCGACCTGGTCGACGAGGCGTTCGCCGCCGTGGACGCCAAGACGGCCGAGCACCTGGAACTCCTGCCCCTCCACCCCGCCTACCGCGCCCGGTTCGCCGACGGCAGCTCCCTCGACGTGCACACCGGGGCCGCCGCCATGGAGGCCGAGATCGAGCGCTTCGCCGGGGCCCGCGAGGCCGTGGGCTACCGGCGGCTGCGCGCCTGGCTGGAGAAGCTGTACAGGGTCCAGATGCGCAGCTTCATCGACGCCAACTTCGACTCGCCGCTCCATCTCCTCGGCCCCGACCTCGCCCGGCTCGCCGCCCTCGGCGGCTTCGGCCGGCTGGACGCGCGCGTCGGCCGCTTCCTGCACGACGAACGCCTGCGCCGCGTCTTCACCTTCCAGTCCCTCTACGCGGGCGTCGCCCCGGCCCGGGCACTCGCCGCCTACGCCGTCATCGCCTATATGGACACCGTCGCCGGGGTGTACTTCCCGGCCGGCGGGATGCACGCCCTCCCCCGGGGGATGGCCGCCGCGGCCGGTCAGGCGGGCGCCCAACTGCGTTACGGGGAGCGGGTGGTGGAGCTGGAGCGGCGCTGCGCGCGGATCACCGCCGTCGTCAC
The DNA here is from genome assembly GCF_040630445.1 of Streptomyces sp. NPDC005805. Lineage (NCBI taxonomy): Bacteria > Bacillati > Actinomycetota > Actinomycetes > Kitasatosporales > Streptomycetaceae > Streptomyces > Streptomyces sp. NPDC005805. Next base: position 41,013 of record NZ_JBEXXN010000007.1, on the reverse strand, counting down.
CGACCGGGAGCGCATCCCCTGCGACGCGGTCGTCCTCACCCCCGACCTGCCCCTCACCTACTCCCTGCTGGGCCGGCGGCCCCGGCGGCCCGTCGCCCTGCGGCACTCCCCGTCCGCCGTGATCCTGCACCTCGGCACGGACCGCACCTGGCCCGGACTCGCCCACCACACCATCTCCTTCGGCGGCGCCTGGAAGGAGACCTTCCGCGAACTCACCCGCACCGGACGGCTGATGAGCGACCCCTCCCTGCTGATCACCCGGCCCACCGCGAGCGACCACGGCCTCGCGCCGGACGGCCGCCACATCCACTACGTCCTCGCCCCCTGCCCCAACACCGACACCGGGCCCGGCGCCGACCGCTGGGAGGACATCGCGCCCCACTACCGGCTGCGCCTCCTGGAGGAGCTGGAGCGGCGCGGACTCACCGGGCTCAGCGGGTCGATCGAGGAGGAGGCGATGGTCACCCCCGCCGACTGGGCCGCCCAGGGGCACGCCGCCGGCACCCCCTTCGCCACCGCGCACACCCTCGCGCAGACCGGGCCGTTCCGGCCGCGCAACCTGGTGCGCGGGACGGAGAACGCCGTACTCGCCGGCTGCGGCACCACCCCCGGCGTCGGCGTGCCCACCGTGCTCGTCTCCGGGAAGCTCGCCGCCGCCCGGATCACCGGAACCCCGCGCCGACCGTCGACCCGCACCCGACGCCCCGCAAAGGACCCCGCCCGATGACGCGACGCGAACTGGACGCCGCCGGCATCCACGACCCCCGGCTGCGGGCCGCGTACGCCCGCTGCCGCGCCCTCAACTCCCGTCACGGCAGGACGTACTTCCTGGCCACCCGCCTCCTGCCCGTCGAACGCCGGCCCGCCGTCCACGCCCTCTACGGCTTCGCCCGCCACGCCGACGACATCGTGGACGACCTCGGCAGCGACGCGACCCCCGCCGAGCGCGCCGCCCTCCTGACCGGCCTGGGCCACCACCTCGCGGACGGCCTGCGGACCGGCCGCAGCCCCGAACCCGTGGTGCACGCCCTCGCCGACACCGCCGCCCGGTACGCCATCGACCACCGGCACTTCGACGACTTCCTCGGCTCCATGCGCGCCGACCTGGCGGTCACCGACTACCCCACCATGGCGGACCTGGAGCGCTATATGCACGGCTCCGCCGCCGTCATCGGCCTCCAGATGCTGCCCGTCCTCGGCACCGTGGTGCCGCGCGCCGAGGCGGCCCCGCACGCCGCCGCCCTCGGTGTGGCCTTCCAGCTGACCAACTTCCTGCGCGACGTGGGCGAGGACCTGGACCGGGGCCGGGTCTACCTCCCGGCCGATCTGCTCGCCGCGCACGGCGCCGACCGCGAGCTGCTGCTGTGGAGCCGCCGGACCGGGCGGCGCGACCCCCGCATCACCGAGGCGCTGCGCGCCGCCGCCGAGGTCACGCGGGGCGTCTACCGGCGGGCCGCCCCCGGGCTGGCGATGCTCGACCCGCTGGCCCGGCCGTGCATCCGGACCGCGTTCGTCCTCTACGGCGGTATCCTGCGCGCCGTCGCCGAGGACGGCTACGCCTCCGTCCACCGCCGCGCCGTCGTCCCGCTGCGCCGCCGGGCGGCCGCGGCCGGGGACGGGCTGTGCCGGATCGCCGCCGCCCGGCTCCGCGAGGCGGCCCGTACCCGGCCGGTCCCCGCCGCGCCCGCGCACCCCGTGCCCCCGCTGCCCGAGGAGCGCTGCGCATGACCGCCCGACCCGCCTCCGGTCCCGGCCGGCCGCCGCGCCGCCGCTATCCGTTCACCCTGCGCCGCCGCCCGGTCCCGTGGGCGGACCAGGAACCGACCTGGCGCGCGGCCCGCCCCGCGGTGATCGACGCGGCCCTCGAACGCGCCCTCGCCCGGCCCTCCGGGAACTGGTTCGTCCTCGGCGGCGCCCGGGCCGTCACCCGCGAACGCAGCCTCGCCGGGACCGTCGCGGGCACCGAGGTCGTCGCCTGGCGGGACGCGGACGGACGGGTCGTCGCCGGGCCCGGCGCCTGCCCGCACCTGGGCGCCCCGCTGGCCGAATCGCCCGTGCGGTGCGGCACCCTGATCTGCCACTGGCACGGACTCGCCCTGGACGGGCGGCCGTTCGCGGGCTGGGAGCCCTACCCCGCGTACGACGACGGCGCCCTGGTCTGGGTCCGGCTGGACGCGGTCGGCGGCGAGGAGCCGCTGCCCGCCCCGGTCGTCCCGGAACGGCCCGCCGCGCGGACGGCGGTGACCGCCGTCTACACCGGCACGGGCGTCTGCGAACCGGAGGACGTCGTCGCCAACCGCCTGGACCCGTGGCACGGCGCCTGGTTCCACCCGTACTCCTTCGTCGACCTCGCGGTGGTGGGCAGCCCCGGGGCGGCGGCCGCCGAGGAGGAGGACGCGTTCGCGGTGCGGGTGTCGTTCAGGCTCGCGGGGCGGGTCGTCGTCCCGGTCACGGCCGTCTTCACGGCGCCCGAGCCCCGGACGGTCGTCATGCACATCACGGAGGGGGAGGGCCGCGGCTCGGTCGTCGAGACCCACGCGACCCCGCTCGGCCCGGACGACCGGGGCCGGCCCCGGACCGCGGTCGTCGAGGCGGTCGTCGCCGCCTCGGACCGCCCGGGCTTCGCCGCGGCCCGCGCCGCGGCGCCCCTCCTGCGCCCCCTGATGCGCGCGGGCGCCGCCCGCCTCTGGCGCGACGACCTCGCCTACGCGGAACGCCGCTGGCTGCTCCGCAGCACGGGCCGCTTCCCGGGCTGACGGGCCCGCGCCCCCAGCAGGGGGCCCGCCTCCCGACCGGGCCCGCCCCGCGCCCGGGGCGTGCCCGTGTTCCGTGCCGGGCTTCGTGACCGGCCCCGCCCGGGGGCCGTGCCCGGCGGGGCACCTGGCCCGCCCCGGGGGCGCGCGCCCGCGTATCCGTGCCGGGCCCCGTGACCCCGGCCCTCCCAGGCCGTGCCCGGCGGGGCACCTGGCCCGCGCACGCGCTCCGTGCGGGGCCTCCCGACCAGGCCCGCCGCGTGCCTCACGCCGGATCGCCGGCCTGGCCCGCGCCCGACTTCCGGGCCGGGGGCCCTGATCAGGCCGCCTCCCGCCCGGCGGCCGCCTGTCGGCCGGGCTCCGCCCGCACCCTGCACCTGTTTCCCACACCGGGCTCCTGATGAGGCGCGCCCCGTGCCCGGCGGCGCCTGCGTGCCGGACCGGCGACCCGGCCGGCCTCACGCCCGCCTGCCCGTCGGCCCCGTGACCCCGGCCCTCCGCGGGGGACCTGGCCCGGCCTGCGCATGCACCCGGCACCGCGCGCCCGCCCGCCGGCCCCGGGCACAACCAGACGGCCCCCGGGCGCGGGCGTCACCCCCTCCCGAAGCGGGACGCCGCCGCCCGGAGGGCGGGCAGGCGGCCGCCGTTCGGGACGGTCCACAGGGTGTGGCCCAGGATGCCCCAGCCGGCCAGCAGCGCGTTCGCCGCGAGGAAGCCGGTGGTGGCCGCGCGTTCCATCAGGGCGACCGGGAGGTCCGTGCGCACCGAGTCGCCCGCCAGCACCACCCGGGGGTCGGGGGTGCGCACACCCGGCCGGTCCGCGTGGCCGCCGACCGCGAACAGCGGGCAGTCGGCGTGCCATTCGTGCCGCGCGTCCACCACCCGGGCCGCCCGCGTCTCCGGGTACACCCGGTGCAGCTGCGCCAGCACCTCGTCGCGCACCCGCGCGCGGTCCGCGTCCTCCGGCACGGCGTACGCGTGCAGTTCGACCACCGAGCCGCCGGTGCGCGCCGCCCAGGCGCCCGCCTCGTCCTCCCAGCGGTCCAGGACGCTGACGTTGTCCAGGGGCCCGTACCCGCTGGTGCCCAGGAACCCCGGGCGGTCGGCGCGCACCGGGCCCTCCAGCCAGAGACGGGAGACCAGGAACGGGGGAGCCGTGCGCAGGGCCGCCACCCGCGCCCGCCAGTCCGCGTCGCAGAGCCCGGGGGACGCCCCGGCCACCGCCCGCAGCCCGCCCGTGTCCAGGGCCAGGACCACCGCGTCGTACCGCTCGCCGCGCCCCCGGACGACGACCTCGACGCCGTCCCCGCCCCGCGCCGGGCCGACCGCCTCCACCGGTGTTCCGGTGCGCAGCACGGCCCCCAGCTTCTCCAGCCTCCGCGCCAGCGGCTCCCACAGCGCCGCCGGGAACGGCGCGTCCGGCACGTCGAACAGCAGCCCCTCCGCCGAACCCAGGAAGTAGATGTGGAACATCAGCGCCAGCTCCGCCGCCGACAGCTCCCGCGGATCGGCGAAGAAGCTCCGCGAGAACACCTCGAACGCGAGGTGCCGCGCGGCCTCCGGGAAGCGGATCCGGGTCAGGAAGTCCGCCGCGCTCACCCCGTCCAGCCGCTCGTACACCTCCGGCACCCGCACGTCCAGCAGCGGCAGCGCGGCCCGCGCGTCCATGCCGGCGAGGTCCCGCCAGCCGAACGACGGGCTCAGCGCGACGAAACCGAGAGCGCTCAGCGGGGGCGTGCGCGGCACCCGGGCGAAACTGTCGGCCAGACCGCCGCTGTGCCGCAGCGGATAGTCCGGCAGCGGGGTCAGCATGCCGAGCGCCGGGTCCGCCCGCCGCAACAGCGCCCGCAGATTGTAGTACTGGCGGAAGAAGGCGTGGAAGCCCCGGCTCATCGTCGCGGCCGAGCCGTCCGCCAGTTCGGTGGGCCGGCCCGCCAGCCGCCCGCCGAGGCCCGGCTCCCGTTCGAAAAGGGTGACGGCCACGCCGCGTTCGGCCAGGGCCGTCGCCGCGGCGAGCCCGGCGATCCCGCCGCCCACGACGGCGGCACGCGGCGCGGGGTCCGCGACCCGGGGACGGCCCGGCCGGGCCGGCAGGCAGCGGGCCCGCCGGTCCCGGGCGCCGTGGGGGAGGGAGAGCGGCGCGCGGTTCACGGGCGGCCTCCCGGCGCGCGGGCGGTGAACGTATGGGTGATGCCCGTCCCCCAGCCGGGCAGCGGCAGCGCGCGTACGTCCGCGAACCCCGCCCGCCGCAGCCGGTCCGCGAACTCCCCGGCCGTGTCGAAGGAGAGCACACTGCGCCAGAGATGGCGGTACAGCCCCTCGTCGCCGTGCCGGCGCCCCCACGGCACCACGAACCCCCGGCACACCGCCGTCCACACCGCGCGGTCCACCGGCCGGCCGGTGAGCGCGTACTCGTGCACCGCGAGCCGCGCCCCCGGGGCCATCACCGCGCGGACGGACCGCAGCACGGCGTCCGGATCGGCGACGTTGCGGAAGAGATAGGCCGCGAAGACCGCGTCGTACGGGGCGTCACCCGGCGCGGTGGCGACCGCTTCGGCCAGCGACTCGGCCGGGGCGTGCACGAATGTCACCTCCGGCGGCCAGGGTTTGGCCCGCGCCCGCTCCAGCATCCCCGCCGACGCGTCCACGCCCGTGACCCGGGCGAACGGCGCGGCCCGCAGCAGGGCGGCGGTGGACGCGCCCGTCCCGCAGCCGAGGTCGAGGACACGCAGCCCGCGTCCGCCTGCCGGGAGCCGCAGCCGTCGCGCGGACCGGCGCAGATGTCCGTGGTAGCCGGGGCTGGCCGCGACCATGGTGTCGTAGGTCCGGGACGCGTGGTCGAAGGCGGCGCTCAGTTCGGCGTCGCGCAGCAGGCTCATACGGGACTCGTCCTCCGGTTCGTCCTGGGCATCTGCTTCCTCTCGTTCAGGGGGTCGTCGCGGCGGGCCGCGGGTCGCCCGGGGGTGGCGGGGCTCCGGCGGGCAGCGCTCTGCGCAGGCGGGGGAGTTCCACCGCGGTCCGCAGCATCGGGCCGACGGGGGTGCTGAAGCCGATGAGGGCGTCCTCCCACCAGCGGGTCCGCCCGTCCAGGAAGCGCAGCAGCCGCTCGGTGCGCACCCCGCGGAACAGGCCGGTGAAGAACGCGTCGCCCGCCACCCGCCCGGTGTCCAGCGCCCGCAGCATCACCGCGTCCATGGCGCGCGAGCGCGCCGGGTAGGGCGCCGGCGGGAGCGGGACGCGCCCCCGGCCCAGCGCCCTCGCCACGGACCGGGTCTGACGCTGCGTCGCGGCGAAGGTGTAGCCCGTGGACGGCCGGGTCGCGCCGCCCGCGGCCCCCAGCGGGAACACGGCGCGGCCGGTGCGGCGGGGGAGGCGGGCGTCCGTCATGGGGATCACGCCCTGCTCGGTGGCCGTGACCTCGGGCGCGGCAAGGCCGAGGATGTCCCGCGTGTAGTGGCGCAGGGCCGCGTCGTAGGCGGCGGTGGTCAGCGGCGCGCGGCCGAACTCGGTGTACTCCACCAGGGCTTCGCACGGTCCGAGGGGCAGGACATAGCCGAAGGAGAGGCCGTGCGTCGGCTGCGGGGTGCGGAAGTCCATCAGGTCCGCCGCCGCCGGGTCGAAGGCGGGGGCGGCGGTCCGCACGAACCAGCCGCGGAAGTGCTGGAGCAGCGCGGTCCGCGCGGGCCGGGGCCGGGGCGGGGGCCGGGAGTCGAACGCCCAGCGGGCCCGCAGCCGCACCGGCCGGCCCGCCGCGTCCACGCCCGTCACCTCGGCACCGCCGCCCGGCAGATCGCGCACGGAGCCGACGACCGCCTCGACGCGGGCGTGGCCCGCGTCCCGCAGCCGCGCGTGGACGGCGTCCCGCAGACGGTCGGAGCGGAGCATCTTGTACTGGAAGGGCGCGGCGGCGAGGGTCGTGCGGCCGCCGTCCGCGCCGGTGATCCGCAGCCGGTCCCAGCGCGCGGTCAGGAGGTCGTCCCACCGCCCGCCGGGCTCCTCCCAGTAGCACCAGGTCCGCTCCGGCGGGGTCAGCGGCCCGGGCGGGGCGTCCACGAGGACGACGGCCGGGCCGTCACGGAGGCCGCTCAGCCGCGCGGCGAGGGACAGCCCCGCCGCGCCGCCGCCCACCACCGCCACATCGGCGTCCCACACGGGCTGCTCCCCTCCCCGGACGGCCATCGGCCCCGGAACGCGCGTCTGCGCCGCATGCCGATGGTTCCGCAGGACGGGCCCGGGCGGATGCACGCGGGGCCGTGTGTCGCGCCCCGCTCGGCGCGCGCCGGTGACCGGCGGGGGTCAGGCGTGGGCGGCGCCGTGCGGGACGCGAGGCGGGGCGGCGGCGCGGCCCTCCGTGGTGCCGCCCTGTTCCAGGGCGCGCCGCAGGACGTGCAGCGCCCGCCGCAGATGGCTCTTGACCGTGCCCAGCGGCAGCCCCGTCCGCGCCGCGATCTGCGTCTGCGTCAGGTCCCCGTAGAACGCGAGCCCGACGACCCTGCGCTGGGCGGCGGGGAGGCGTTCGAGCGCCTGCATCACCAGCACCCGGTTGACGGCCTCGTCCGCGCTGCCCGCCGTGACCGGCGGCTCCTGCTCCTGCCGGGCGGTGACGGCCGCCAGCTCCGTGCGCCGGGTCCGTGCCGAGAGGGCGTCCGCGATCTTGTGCCGGGTAATGCCGACGAGCCAGCCGGGCAGGCCGCCCCGCCCCGGCCGGTAGCCGTGGCGGCCCTTCCACGCGGCGAGGAACACCTGCTGGGTGACGTCCTCCGCCTCCCGGTCGTCGCCGAGGGTGCGGCGGGCGATCGTGTGGACCATGGGGCTCCAGCGGCGGTACACGTCCTCGATGCTGGCCTCGTCGCCGGAGACGAACCCGGCGGCCAGGGCGAGGTCGTGGTCGCGGTCCGCGTGGCGTTCCCGGCCGGCCGGGCCGCCCAGCCGGGAGCCGGGGCGCGTCGTCGAGGGGGCGGCCGGTCCGGTTCGGTGCTGGGCCATGACGGGCTCCTTGCCGCAGGGGCGGGACCGCGGGTCGGTCGCCGCGCGTGCGGTTTCAACGTCGCGCTCGGGCGGGAGCCGTCACAACTTGCACCGTTAGTGCGTCGTTTTCGCCTCCGGGGCGTTTCCCGGGGGCGTCTTCGGGGGCGTGTGGTGCCGAGGTGCGCCGGGCGCGCGGGCGGCGAATGCTGGAGCCATGACCGAACCGCTTGTGCCGCCCGAGGAGACCCCGCCCGCGGAGGGCTCGACCGCGGAGGCCCACGAGGAGCGCGCCGACGGCGGCCTGTGGGAGCACCCCAGGCTGCTGCTGGCGGTGATCGCGCTCGGCGCGTTCCTTGTCGCGCTGTTCTTCGTCTTCCGCATGGTCGACCTCGTCTGACGCCCGTGCCCCGGGCCCACGGGGGGATCCGGGCCGGGGCGCATCCTTGAGCCGCCGGGCGGCGGAAGAGGTGGCAGGACCCGTTACGGACGGGCCCCGCCACGAAGGGACCGTCACGTCATGAACTCCCGCACTCCGGCGGTGTCCGCCGGTCCCGCCGCACGCCCCGCCCCGCCGAGCGCCACGGGGAGGCCGACGCCCGCCCGGCGCACCGCACGCGACCGCCGTGCCGCGCGCTGAGCGGCCCGCGGTGCCGGGTTCCGGGCGGCCACGGGTGGAGGCGAGCCATGGCTGAGCACCTGGACCCGGGGGTCCTCGCGGACCTGGCGCTCGCCGACCCCGATACGGCCGACGGGCCCACGCCGTGGGAACGCGCGCATCTCGACGCCTGCGCGGCCTGCCGCCACCGGCTGGCGGGCCTGCGCCAGGTGGTCGCCTCGGCCCGCGCGGCGACCCTGGAGGACCTCCCGGTCGCCCCGCCACCGCGTGTGTGGGAGGCGCTGTCCCGGGACATCGCCCGGGAGTCGGCTGCACCGCCCGACACCCCGGAGCCCGGCCCGGACCCCGGCGCGCACCCGGACACGGACCCGGTCCTGGGCGGGGTTCCGGGCCGGCCCCCGGACGCGGCTGCGGCAATCGGCCCGTACCAGGCCCCGCGCCCCGGCCCGGAACCTGGCTCGACCTCGACCTCGACCTCGGCCTCCGCCCCGGACGCGGAGCCCGGCCCGGCCCAACCCCTGGACCGGGTTCCGGGCCTGCCCGGCCCGGAACCGGCCCGTCCCGGTCCGGGTGGCGGCCCCCCGGAGCCTCCGTCCGGACCGGGCCGGGGCCCCGTCCCGGACGCGGGCCCGGCCCCGACCCCCCGCGCCGCCTGGCGGCGGCGCCCCGCGCTCGTGCTCGCCGCCGTGTGCCTGGTGGCCGGCGCCGCGGCCGGCGGGGCGACGGTCCGGTGGGTGCTGGAGGACGGTGGCGGCGACACCGTCGCCGCGACCGGCGAAGCGCACCGCCTCGCCCCGCTCGTCGCCGGCCCCGCCTCCGGCACGGTGCGGATGGAGGAGGGGCCGGGGGCGGACCGGCGGATGCGGATCAGTGTGGAGGGGCTGCCGCCCACCGAGGGCTACTACGAGGTCTGGCTGATGGACCTCACCCACCGACGCCTCATCGCCATCGGCGTCCTCGGCCCCGGCGGCACCGCCGTCCTCCCCGTGCCGGACGGGGTCGACCTCGCCGCGTACCCGCTGGTCGACGTCAGCGCCCAGGCGTACGACGGCGATCCCGCGCACTCGGGCCGCAGCGTGGTGCGCGGACCGGTCACCGGGTGACCGCGTCCGCCCCGCCCTCCGGCTCCGCCGGCGGCGGCCCGTCCCCGCGCCGGCTCAGCACGCCCGGCCACCACGCCTTCGGCCCGATGTCCCGCACCAGCGCGGGCACCAGCAGCGACCGCACCACGAGGGTGTCCAGCAGGACGCCGAAGGCCACGATGAACGCGATCTGCACCAGGAACGCCAGCGGGATCACCCCCAGCGCCGCGAAGGTCGCCGCCAGCACCACGCCCGCCGAGGTGATCACCCCGCCGGTCGCCGTCAGCCCCCGGAGCACGCCCTCCCGGGTGCCGTGCCGCAGGGACTCCTCGCGGACCCGGGACATCAGGAAGATGTTGTAGTCCACGCCCAGGGCCACCAGGAACACGAAACCGTACAGCGGAACCGACGCGTCCGTGCCGGAGAACCCGAAGACGCCCTGGAACACCAGCGCCGCCACGCCCAGCGTGGCAAGGAAGTTGAGGGCCACGGTCGCCACCAGCAGCAGCGGCATCACCACCGACCGCAGCAGGCCGACGAGGATCAGCAGAATGATCACCAGCACCACCGGGACGATCACCGACCGGTCCCGCTCGGAGGTCCGCTGGGTGTCGTACTGCTGCGCCGTGTAGCCGCCCACCAGCGCGTCCGCGCCCGGGACGGCGTGCACGGCCTCCCGGAGATCCGCCACGGCCTCCTTCGCCGCGTCGCTGTCGGCCGCGTCCCGCAGCGTCACATCGATCCGCACCCGGCCGTCCACCACCAGCGGCGCGCCCTGGCCCGGGCGCCCGGAGGCGGTGACGGGCACGGCCGAGTCGACCCCCTCGGTGTCCTCGGCCGCCCGCACGACCTCCCCGGCGGTGTCCGCGGCCGTGATCACGACGGCGGGGTTGCCCGACCCGCCGGGGAAGTGCTCGCCGAGGGTCTGCTGCGCCGCCACCGACGGCGCGTCGTTGACGAAGATCTCGTCGAGCGGGACGCCCTGGGAGCTGAGGGTGGGGGCGAAGGCCGCGCAGGCGATCAGCGCCGCGAGGGTCCCGGCCCACACCTTGCGCGGCGCCCGGTCCACCAGGGCCGCGACCTTCGCCCAGACGCCCCCGCCGCCGACCGCGTCCGCGGGCTTCGGGCGGGCCGGCCAGTAGGCGCCGCGGCCCAGCAGGACCAGCACGGCGGGCAGGAAGGTCAGCGCGCTGAGCACCGAGCAGACGATGCCGATGGCCCCGACCGGGCCGAGCGCGCGGTTGTTGGTGAGGTCGGAGAGGAGGAGGGCGATCAGGCCGAGGGCGACCGTGGCCGCGCTGGCGACGATCGGTCCGACCGACTCGCGCAGCGCCGCGCGCATCGCGGTGAACCGGTCGCCGTGCCGGGCCAGTTCCTCGCGGAAGCGCGCGGTGAGCAGCAGGGCGTAGTCGGTGGCCGCGCCGATCACGAGGATGGAGAGGATGCCCTGCACCTGCCCGTCCACCCGGACCACGTCCCGGTCGGCGAGGGCGTACACCACCGCGCAGGCCAGGCCCAGGGCGAACACGGCACCGATGATGATCACCAGGGGGAGCAGCACGCTCCGGTACACCAGGAGCAGGATCACCAGCACCGTGACCAGGGCGACGGCCAGCAGCAGCCCGTCGATCCCGGCGAACGCGTCCGAGAGGTCGGCCTGGCTCGCGGCCGGTCCGGCGAGCTGCGCCGTGGTGTCCGGCACGGCGGACGCGGCCTCGCGCACCTCGTCCAGGACGGCCGGCAGCTCCTCGCCGAGGTCGGGCCGGAGCTGGACGATGCCCTGGAGGGCCTCGCCGTCCTCGGCGGGGAGGGCGGGGGACGGCGGCCCGGCGACGCCCGGTGCGCCGTCCAGGGAGGCGAGGGCCTCGGTCGCCGCCGCGCGCTGCTCCGCGGTCACCCGGCCGCCGTCCGGCGCGGTCCACACCACGATCGCGGGCACGGACTCGTCCTGGCGGAACGCCTTCTGGGCGTCGATGACCTGCGTGGACTCGGCGTTCTGCGGGAGGAAGGCGGCCTGGTCGTTGGTGGCCACCTCCCCGAGCTTGCCCGCGTAGGGGCCGAGGACACCGCTGATGCCGAGCCAGGCGACGAGGAGGACGGCCGGCACGAGGAAACGTGCGAGCCGTGTGGAGCTGAACATGGCACTCCCGGGGGACGGGGCGAGGTGCGGCGCCGTGCGGCGCCAGAATATTTCGACGGCAATGTATCTCAATGATAAAGAGACTTTGCGGGAGGGGTCCCTGGGTGAGGTGCCCCGCTCGTCGATCCCTTCTGCCCCCGGAGCCGCGGCGGATGCGGCCGGACGCGGCCGGGTTGCGGCCGATCCGCGCGAACCCTCCGGCCCGGACCCGGCCGGAGGGTTCGCGCGCGGACGCCTCGGCGCGGTTCCTCGGCGTGGGCGCGCCTTCGCGCGGACGCCTCAGGAGGGCGGCGGCGCGTCCCGCCCGTCCCGGTTGAGGCGTTCCAGTTCGTCGCCCACCGCGCCGAGGAACCGCAGCGCGGAGCGCAGTTCCTCGGGCTCGAAGTGCTGCTGCGCCCGCGCGGTCGCCGCCGCCAGCGGCAGGAAGTGGGCGCGGGCCGTCGCCCGCGCCTCGGGCAGGTAGTGCAGATGGACCACACGGCGGTCCGTGCTCTCGCGGGCCCGCCGGATGTGGCCGGCCCGTTCCAGCCGGTCGAGGCAGGCGGTGACCGCGCCGGAGGTGAGCCCCAGGTGCTCGCGGAGCCGGCCGGGGGTGAGGGGCGTCTCGGAGTCCATGATCGCGGAGAGGGCCTGGATGTCGGTGGCGTGCAGGCCCTGCTCCGCGGCGAACTCGTGCGCGAACCTGTTGATCTCCCCGGTCAGCCGCCGCAACTGGACGGCGAAGGCCGGCAGCTCGAAGCCCCGGACCGTCTCTCGCCCGTCCTCCGGCCGCTGCTTCCTCGTCTCTGCCACCCCCGCAGTCTAGGGACCGCGAGGCCAGGGGCCTGCCGGGGCGGCTGCCCCCCGGAGGCGCGGACCCCCGGTGCGACCTGCGCGGGGCCGGCCCGTCAGGGGGTGTTGTCGGCGAGGGCCAGCAGCCGCGCGGCCGAGCCGTTGAACTTGTTCCGGTCCACGTCTCCGGAGACCCCGGCCACCCGGCCGGTGGCCGTGTACTGCCACACCGTCCAGGTCGGGAAGCCGCTCGGGATGCCGGGGTTGCTCACGCCCCAGTGGGCGATCCACAGCGGCGCCTTCGCGGCCATCCCGTTCCAGCTGCCGGTGCAGGTGTTCCACCAGCTCGCCGTCGTGTAGATGACCACGTCGCGCGAGGTGCGCGCCTTGTAGGTGGCGTGGAAGTCGTTGATCCAGGTGCGCATCTGGGTGGTCGTCAGGCCGTAGCACATGGCTCCGGACGGGTTGTGCTCGATGTCCAGGACGCCGGGCAGGGTCTGGTTGTCGCGCGACCAGGCCCCGCCGTTGCTCGCGAAGAAGTTCGCCTGGGTCGCCCCGTTCGAGGCGTTGGGCCGGGCGAAGTGGTACGCGCCGCGGATCAGGCCGGCGTTGTAGGAGCCGGTGTAGTTCGCGCCGAAGCGGGAGTCCTTGAAGGTGGTGCCCTCGGTCGCCTTCATATAGGCGAAGGAGATCCCCGCGTTCTTCACCGACGTCCAGTTGATCGCGCCCTGCCAGTGCGAGACGTCGATCCCCTGGACGCCGCTCGTGTCGTACGCGGAGACGCCGCCCGGTGCGGCGCCGGGCTGCTCGATCCGCGTCCCGGAGCCCATCCACGCCTGCCCCGGGCGCACGGGCTGGTCCGGTGCGGGCGGGGCGGCGGCCGCACCGGGTGCGGTGGCCAGCAGCAGGGCGGCGGTGCCGGCCAGTGCGCCGGCGGTCGTGAGCGCGGGTCTGGTGGCGCGGCGGACGCGGGCGGGGACAGCGGGCATGGCGGCCTCCATCGGGCAGTGGGGGATCGGTGGGGAAGGGCGGTGGGGCGCGCGTACGACCCGCCTCGACGGACAGGTCATGGACACGTCATGAGTAAGCCATGGTGCGCGTGGGACGTGAAGAGGGCCTCGGAAGTCTCTGCGGTCCACACCTCTGGCGAATCCCCGGAGCTGCGCGGACACCCCCGGCGACGGGACAACTTTCATCCGTGCGGGCCAACTTCCAGGCCCCGCACCACCGGTGACGGACCGCCGGAAGCCGCGCCGTGACAGCATGCCCCCGGACGGCAGGCACCGGGGGACTCGACCACGACGGGGCGGAGCGGACATGAGCGCGACCACGGGAGACCACGGCGCGGCCCGGGACCGCCACGACGTCCTGGTGATCGGCGCGGGCCTCGCCGGGCTCGCCTGCGCCCAGGACCTCATCGCGGCCGGACTGACCGTCGGCGTGGCCGAGGCGTCCGACGCGGTCGGCGGCCGGATGCGCACCGACCACCGCGACGGCTTCCTCCTCGACCGCGGCTTCCAGGTGTTCAACACCTCCTACCCGCAGGTCCGCAGGCGCCTGAACCTGCGCGCCCTGCGCCTGCGCCCCTTCACCCCCGGCTTCCTCCTGCTGCGGGACGGCCGCCTGACCGAGGTCGCCGACCCCACCCGCCGGCCCCGGGCCGCCGCGGCGCTGCGCCCCGGACGCCTCGCCCCCGCCCGCGACCTGCTCGCCCTCGGCGCCCTGACCACGGCCGACACCCTGCTCCCCGTCAAGGCCCTGCGGCACCGCCCCGACCGCACCACCCGCACCGCCCTCGCCGAGGCCGGCGTCTCCGACGACACGGTCGACACCCTGCTGCGGCCCTTCCTCTCCGGCGTCTTCCTGGAGGACGAACTCGTCACCTCCGCCCGCTTCTTCCACCTGGTGTGGCGCAGCTTCGTCCGCGGCAGCCTCTGCCTGCCCGACGACGGCATCGGCGCCGTCCCCCGGCAGCTCGCCGGAGCGCTGCCGCCCGGCACGGTCGCCCTGGAGAGCCCGGTACGCGAACTCACGGACACCGGCGCGCTCCTGGCGGACGGCACCGAACGCGCCGCCCGCGCGGTCGTCGTCGCCACCGGACCCCGGGCCGCCGCCGACCTGCTCCCCGGGCTCACCGTCCCCGCGACGCGCACGGTCACCACCTACTACCACGCGGCCGCCACCCCGCCGCTCGCCGAACCGACCCTGCTCGTCGACGCCGGGCACCGCTTCCTCAACACCTGCGTCCTCAGCCGCGTCGCCCCCGGATACGCCCCCGAGGGCCGCTCCCTGGTCTCGACCTCCGTCCTCGGCCCCGACCGCCCCGGCCGGGAGGACGAACTCCTCGGCGTACTCGCGGAGGCGTACGGGACGGACACCGCGCCCTGGCAGCGGATCGCGGCGTACACCGTCGACGACGCCCTCCCCGCGATGCCCCCGCCGTGGCCCCTCAGCCGCACCACCCGCCACACCCCGGGCCGCTATGTCTGCGGCGACCACCGCGCCACGGGCTCGGTCCAGGGCGCCCTCGCCTCCGGCGCCCGCGCGGCACGCGAGATCCTGGCGGATCTGACCGGTGCCGTGACCGGCTGACCGCCGCCTGGCCGTGCCGCCCCCGGCCTGCCGTGCCGCCCCCCGACCTCCACCCGGCCGCGCCGCATCCGTGCGGGACCCCCGGGCCGAATCCGGTCCGGGGAGTACGCACACCGGGCCGCCCGGCGGCTCACGACCGGACAGGAGACGCCGTGGACCTCGCGGGAGCACGCGTCCTCGTGGCGGGCGCCACGGGCGCCATCGGACAGGCCGTCACGGCCGAACTCCACCGCCGGGGCGCCGTCCTGGCGCTCGCCGGACGGGACGGCGCACGGCTGGACCACGTCGCGCAGCGCCACGGGCCCGCGCCCCGGCGCACCTTCGACGCCTACGACCTGGACGCCTGCGCCGGGCTGCCCGCCTGGGCGGCGGCGGAACTCGGCGGACTGGACGCCGCCGTCTGCGCGATCGGCGCGGTCGCCTTCGGACCGGCCGACACGGTGCGGGACGTGTACGCCGAACACCTGGTGACCGTCGATCTGCTCGCCCCCGCCGCTCTGCTGCGCGCCGCGCTGCCGCTGCTGCCCGAGGACGGCGCCGTCCTCGCCCTGACCGGGGTCGTCGCCACCGCGCCCCAGGCGGGTATGGCCGACTACAGCGCCGCCAAGGCCGGGCTGGCGGCCTGGCTGACCGCCGTCCGCAAGGAGCAGCGCAAGCGCCGTGTCCGTGTGGTGGAGGCGCGGCTCGGCCATCTGGACACCGGTCTGGTGGACCGCGCCGTCACCGGCAGCCCGCCGCCCCTGCCGCCCGGCGGTGACCTCGGCGCGGCGGTCCGGGCCGTCGCCGACGCCCTGTCCGGCCGGGCGGAGCTGATCCGCCCGGACGGCGACGGCGGCCTCGCCCTCGACCGCCGCGCCCGCTGACCCCGCGCCCCCGGCCGCTACGGCGCCGCCGTACCCCGCGCCCGCTCCGCCCGGAGCAACTCGTCCAGATCCCCCAGCCGTTCCAGCCCCCGTGCCGCCTGCGAGGTCCGGGGATTGCGTGCGAGCAGCCCCCGGTGGCGGTGGACGAAGGACCAGTACCCGGCCGTGACCGGGCACGCCTCCTCGCCCGTCCTGCGGTCCGGCCGGTACGCGCACGGGCCGCACAGATCGCTCATCCGGTGGATGTACGCGCCGCCCGAGGTGTACGGCTTGGTCGTCATCCGCCCGCCGTCCGCGTACTGCGACATCCCCACCACGTTCGGCAGCATCACCCAGTCGTAGCCGTCCACGAAGCAGCGGTGGAACCAGTCGGTGACCGCCGCCGGGTCCCAGCCGCGCTGGAGGGCGTGGCTGCCGAGGACCATCAGCCGGGGGATGTGGTGCGTCCAGCCGGTGTCCCGCACCTGGGCCAGCACCGTGGACAGGCAGCGCGCGGTCACCGCGTCCGCGTCCAGCTCGTTCCACCAGCCGGGCAGCTCCCCGGTGTGCCGCAGGTGGTTGGCGTGCCGGTACTCCTCGCCGAAGTACCAGTAGAGCTGCCACACGTACTCCCGCCAGCCCGCGATCTGGCGCACGAACCCCTCGACGCTGTTCAGCGGCGCCGCACCGGCCCGCCAGGCGGACTCCGCCGCCGCCACGCACTCGGCCGGGTCCAGCAGCCCCAGATTGAGGGAGGAGGAGAGCAGGCTGTGGCTCATCACCGGGTCGTCGTGGAGCATCGCGTCCTCGTACGGGCCGAAGTCCGCCAGCCGGTGCGCGACGAAGCGGCGCAGCGCGGACAGTGCCTCGCGCCGGGTGGCCGGGAAGAGCCGGGGGCCGTCCCGGCCCACGAAGGACACGTCCCCGTCGCGCTCCCACCGGTCCAGGTCCCGGCGCACCTCCTCGTCGATCGCGCTCTCCCGCGGCCGGTAGGGGGCGGGTTCGCCGAGGCGCGCCCCGCCGCGCGGCGGGGGCTCCCGGTTGTCGCGGTCCAGGTTCCACCGCCCGCCCGCCGGCTCGTCCCCGTCCATCAGCAGGTCGTGGGTGCGCCGCACCCAGCGGTAGAACGCCTCCTGGCGCAGCTTCTCGCCGCCCCGGCCGTCCGCCCAGGCCGCGAAGTCGGTGGTGGGGACCAGGAATCCGGCCGGCGGGCGGACCGTGACCCCCGCCAGCGAGCGCACCAGGCCGAGCGCCGCCCGCGAGGTCGGATGACGGACCGTCACCTCCGTGCCCTCACCGGCCGCCTTCGCCAGCCCCTCCCGGTAGGTGTCCGCGCGGACGTAGGTCACCCGCTCGCCCAGCTCCGCCGCCCGGTGCCGCATCGCGGAGAGCACCAGATGCGCCTTGGCCCGGTGGAAGCGGCGGCGCCGGAACACCGCGCGGGACTCGATCATCACCACGGGCGCGTCCCGGTGCGGGCCGCCGTCGCCCGGCGCGAGGAACGCCGGCCCCAGCTGGTCCCCGAACAGCCAGTGGACGGGCCCCGTCACGAGCCGGCTTCCTGCGGCGCGGCCGGGCCCGCCGGCCCCGCCGCCTGCTCCGCCGACCCGGCCGCCAGGTCCGCGTCCTGCTCCGCCTTGGCGGTGATGTTGCGCGCCATCCCGCCGAACACCACCGCGTGGAACGGCGAGACGCTCCACCAGTACGCGTGGCCCAGCAGCCCGCGCGGCGCGAACACCGCCCGCTGCCGGTAGCGGGAGCGCCCGGCGCCCTCGTCCTCGGCCCGCATCTCCAGCCAGGCCAGACCCGGCAGCCGCATCTCCGCCCGCAGCCGCAGCAGCCGGCCCGGTTCGATCTCCTCCACCCGCCAGAAGTCCAGCGAGTCCCCGACCCGCAGCCGCTGCGCGTCCCGCCGCCCCCGCCGCAGCCCCACCCCGCCCACGAACCGGTCCAGCCAGCCGCGCACCGCCCAGGCCGGCGGGAAGGAGTACCAGCCGTTCTCCCCGCCGATGCCCTCCACCACCCGCCACAGCGACTCACGTGGGCAGTCGGCCACCCGCTCCCGCTCGTCCGTGTACAGGCTGCCGCCCGCCCAGTCCGGGTCGGTCGGCAGCGGGTCGCTCGGCGCGCCCGGCAGCGAGGCGGACGACCAGCGGGTCGTCACCTGCGCGTCCCGCACCCGCTGGAGCGCGAGCCGCAGCGCGGTGTCGAAGGCCATCGGCCGCTCCGCCGTGTCGGGCACGTACCGCGCGATGTCGTGCTCCGCGCAGACCACCTCGTGCCGCAGGGACTCGGTCAGCGGGCGGGCGATCGCGTGCGGCACCGGCGTCACCAGCCCCACCCAGTGGCTGGACAGGCGGGGCGTCAGCACCGGGACGGGGACGATCAGCCGCTTCGGCAGCCGGGCGACCTCCGCGTAGCGGCGCATCATGTCCAGATAGGTGATCACGTCCGGCCCGCCGATGTCGAAGGCCCGGTTCACCTCCGCCGGCATCCGGGCCGAGCCGGTCAGATAGCGCAGCACGTCCCGCACACCGATCGGCTGGATCCGGGTCCTGACCCAGCTCGGCGTCACCATCACGGGCAGCCGCTCGGTCAGATAGCGCAGCATCTCGAAGGAGGCCGACCCCGAACCGATGATCACCGCCGCGCGCAGCACCGTCGCCGGGACCTCCCCGTCGAGCAGGATGCGGCCCACCTCGTCCCGGGAGCGCAGATGCGCCGACAGCTCCCCGGCCGGGACCCCGTGCGGCGTCAGCCCGCCGAGGTAGACCACCCGCTTCACCCCGGCGTCCCGCGCCTGCTCGGCGAAGATCCGCGCCGCCCGCCGGTCGGTCGCCTCGAACCCGGCGCCGGTACCGAGCGCGTGCACCAGGTAGTAGGCGACGTCCACGTCCCGCATGGCGTCCGCGACCGAGCCCGCGTCCAGCACATCGCCCTTCACGACCTCCGCCCGCCCGGCCCAGTGGTGGTCGCGCAGCCGTTCCGGCGAACGGGCCAGGCAGCGGACGGTGTGGCCCGCGGCCAGCAGCTCCGGCACCAGCCGGCCGCCGATGTAACCGGTCGCTCCCGTCACCAGGCAGCGCAGCCCGCCGCCGGTCTCCGGGGTGTCCGTGGCCTCCGCCGTCATCCGGGCCTCCGTCCGTCCGCCGCGCGGCGCGCGGCGCTCGCTCCTGCCGGCGGCCGTGCCCGGCACGGCCGTCCGGTGCGCACCGGCGGGCCGCACGGCCGCCCGGTGCGCACCTCCCTCACACGTCCTGCTTCCCCATGGTCGTCCCGGACGGATGCACCCGCCCGCCGTGCCGTACCCGGGGGCGGCGGCTCAGAAGGCGTAGCGGATGCGCAGCCAGGGCGCGTGCGCCGCCACCAGGGCGCGCAGCCGGTCCAGGGCCGCGGCCTCGACGGCGACCCGGTAGCGGACGTTCCGGCTCCCGTTCTGCGAACGCTCGGGCCCGGCGGCGCGCTCCGCGGCGGGCGGCGGCGGGGCGACCTCATCGAGGCCGAACAGCCCTTCCTGCCCGGCGGGCACGCGGCTCACCGGCCCTCCGGGGCGCCGCCGGGCCCCGCGCCGGGCTTCCCGACGGGGGCGGGCCCGGCCCCGGTCTCGGCCTCGGCGTCCGGCCCGCCCTGCGCGCCGCCGCCCGCGCGGGCCACGGTGTACGGGGGCGGGGTCAGCGCCCAGCGGATCGCCCGGGTCACCGCGTGGCCCGTCAGCCGGACGCCCGGCACCAGCCCCGGCACCCGCGGCAGCCCCAGCAGGGTGCGCGCCCACGGCGGCAGCACGGCGAGGGCGTTGGCCGCCAGCAGGGCGTACGGGCCCCGGGCGGCCAGCGGCAGCGGCGGGTGCAGCAGCAGGAACCGGGCCGCCTCCCTGGCCTGGGGCCCCGCCTCCAGCTCCGGCCGGTACGAGCGCAGGACGGCGGCCAGCTCGGCGCGGCTGCGCGGCGGGTCCTCGACACCCAGGGCGGCCGCGACCCGCGCCGTGTCCGCGAGATAGCCGTCGCAGCCCGCCGCGTCCAGGGGCCGGCGGCCGAAGAGCTGATGGGCCCGGAGGAAGCTGTCCGCCTCGGCCGCGTGCACCCAGCCCAGCAGATGCGGGTCGGCCGCCCAGTACTCCTCACCCGAAGGAGTGAGGCCGCGGACGGACCGGTGCACCGCCCGGACCCGGTCCACGGCCCGCTGGGCCTCCTCGGCCGGCCCGTACGTCGTCACGGCGAGAAAGGTGCTGGTGCGCTGGAGCCGCCCCCACGGGTCGCCCCGGTACCCCGAGTGCGCGGCCACCGCCGCCATCGCGCGCGGGTGGAGGGACTGGAGCAGCAGCGCGCTGAGCCCTCCGATGAACATCGACGCGTCACCGTGCACGACGCGGATGGGCCGGTCGGGGGCGAACCAGCGCGGCCCCGGAGCCCCGTGGATCCGCGCCCTGGTCTCGGGGCCGGTCGGGCCGGCGACCCGGAGGAAGAGCCGCGAGCCGAGCTGCCGCCGCAGCCCGCCCGTACCGGGTGCTGTCGCATTCATGGCTCAAGTGTCCGCCCGCGCGGGGCGTGGCGGGCCCGGAGGCGGGGACCGGGCGGCGGCCCGTCCGTCCGGCCGCGCCCGGTTGGTGCGTGCGGGTGGCCCGTGTCCCCCGCACCGGGGATCGCGTTCCCACCGAGGGGTGAAAGGACGCCGGAAGATCGTTCCCCGTACCGCGGACGCCAGTTGATCAAGGCATGAGCAGCCCGCGCACCACCTCCCCGCAGGCCCCCGACGACTCCCCGTCCGCCCCGGGCACGGCCCCCGCGTCCGGGGGCACGGTCGTCCACTCCTGCACCAGCGCCGGGACGCTGCTGTGCGTCGCCCTGCGCGGCGAGATCGACTACGTCACCGTCTCCCCGCTGCGGGCGATCATGGCCTCCGCGGCGGCGGCCGGCTTCACCCGGCTGATCCTGGACACCTCCCGGGTGGTCTTCGCGGACTCCGCCCTCCTCGGCGCCCTCGGCCTCTGGTGCCGCGACGACCGCCGGCTGCGCCTCGCCGCGCCGTCGCGGGCGGTGCAGCGCCTGCTGGAGGCCGTCCGCGACTGCCGGGGGTGCCCCGCCCCGGGCCTCTGACGCCCGCCCGCACGAGCCGGCCGCCCGGCGCACGTGGGGCCACCGAACCGCACGCCCGGCGACCCGTCAGGCGCCGGTGAACACCCGGTCCGCCCGCTCGTCCAGCAGGCGTTCCAGCCGCTCGGCCTGGCGGGCGGCCCGGGCGAGGAGTTCGTCGAGTTCGGTGGCGTCCAGCCGGGGGTCCGCCGGGGCGAGCGCACGCAGGCGGCGCCAGCAGGACGCCTTGCCCTCGACGCCGATGCGCATCGTCTCGACCTCCACCACATCGCTCAGCGGCGAACGGGACACCATCCGGCGGTTCGGCTTCAGCCGCCCCGCCAGCTCGCCCAGCCTCCCCAGCGCGATCTTGTACCCGTGCACCGGGAGGCCGAGCCGCGCCATGACATCCAGCAGCGCCGCCCGGTCCTCTGCCACCTCCTCGGCGAGCTCCGCCAGCACCCCGGCCGCCGGGTCGTCGTCGGCGGAGCCGGCCGCCGCCCGGCGCAGCATCTCCACACCGGCCGTCGCCCCGGTCAGATGGTCGTTCAGATAGACGCCCAGCAGCCGCGCCGCCTCGTCCGTCCTGTCGTGTCGTGTGGTGGTCATGGTTCTCCTCCTCCGCCGGACGGGTGCCCCGCCCGGACGCACTCAAGGCCCCCATGCGGCCCTAGACTCAGCGGATGGCCAAGTACTTCGACGTGCACCCCGACAACCCCCAGCGGCGCACCATCAGCGCGGTGGCCGACAGCATCCGCGCCGGCGCCCTCGTCGCGTACCCGACCGACTCCTGCTACGCGCTGGGCTGCCGGCTCGGCAGCCGGGACGGCATCGCGCGGATCCGGACCATCAGGAACCTCGACGACCGGCACCACTTCACCCTGGTCTGCGAGAACTTCGCGCAGCTGGGCCAGCTGGTGCACATCGACAACGACGTGTTCCGGGCCGTCAAGGCCGCGACGCCCGGCAGCTACACGTTCATCCTGCCCGCGACCCGGGAGGTGCCCCGCCAGCTGCTGCACCCCAAGAAGAAGACCGTCGGCGTCCGCATCCCCGACCACACGGTGACCCAGGCCCTCCTCGCCGAACTCGGTGAGCCGCTGCTCTCCAGCACCCTGCTCCTGCCCGACGAGGCCGAACCGCTGACCGTGGGCTGGGAGATCAAGGAGCGGCTGGACCATGTCGTGGACGCGGTCGTCGACTCCGGTGACTGCGGCACCGAGCCGACCACCGTCATCGACTTCTCCAGCGGCGAGCCGGAGATCGTGCGCCGGGGAGCGGGGGACACCTCCCGCTTCGAGTGAGCCGCGCCGCACGTACGACGGGCGACGGCACGACGGGCGACGGCACGATGGGCGGTGGCGGGGCGGGCGGTGGCGCCGGGCGGGCGTCACTGCTCGCGCATCCCCCACGGCGACCCGTACGCGGTGAGCAGATCCAGGAACGGCCGGGGCGGGAACGCCTCCGGGCCGAGCACCCCGGACCCGGACCACTCGCCGCCCGCCACGAGTTCGAGGGCGAC
Source organism: Streptomyces sp. NPDC005805 (assembly GCF_040630445.1). NCBI lineage: Bacteria > Bacillati > Actinomycetota > Actinomycetes > Kitasatosporales > Streptomycetaceae > Streptomyces > Streptomyces sp. NPDC005805. The sequence continues at coordinate 18,658 of NZ_JBEXXN010000007.1, read as the reverse complement.
GACCGGGTTGATCGCGGTCTGCCAGACCACCGCCTGCGAGCCGTACTCCCGCATCGACCAGGCGTTGTCCACCACGTGGTACAGGTACACCTCGCGCGGCCGGCCGTCGCGGGTACCCGTCACCCAGGTGCCCGCGCAGGTCTTGCCGTGCATCCGGTCGCCCAGGGTCGCCGGGTCGGGCAGGCACGCCGCCACCACGTCCCGCGGCGACACCTCCGCCCGGCGGCCGTCCCGCGCGGTGACCGTCACCGGCTCGGTGCGGTCCAGGCCGATCTGGTGCAGCACCCGCAGGACGTTGATGAACTCGCTGCCCAGCCCGTACTTGAACGTCACCCGGCGCGCCCCGACCCAGCGCGGGATCAGCAGCACCTCCTCGTGCTCGACGTTCACGCACTCCACCGGGCCGATCCCCTCGGGGAAGTCGAACACCTCCGGTTCGCTGAACGGCGGCGTGGTGAACCAGCCGCGTTCGCGTTCGAAGACGACGGGCGGGTTGAGGCACTCCTCGATCGTGGTCCAGATGCTGAACGAGGGGGCGAACTCATAGCCGTCGACGGTGAGGTTCGCGCCGTCGCGGACGCCGATCTCCTCGATCTCGTCGAACAGCTCCTCCGCCGCGTACCGGGCGAACACATCGGAGAGACCGGGCTCCACGCCGATACCGACGAGGGCGAGCCGGCCCGCCGCCTCCCAGCGTTCCGCGAGGGCGAACTGCTCGTCGCCGAGCTTCACCCCGGTCTCGCTGTGCGGGCGTTCGGGGTGCGGGCGGGAGAGCGACATCGCCATGTCGAGGTAGTGGGCGCCCGCCGCGAGCGCCGCCCGGAAGAGGGGCATCACGAACCGGGGGTCGGTCGCGTTCAGCAGGACGTCGCAGCCCTCGCGCGCCAGCAGCTCCGCGACCGCCGTCTCGTCGGAGGCGTCGATGCGGGCGGCGGCGAAACGGGACTCCCCGGCGGTGCCGGAGAGCGCGGCGACGGCCGCCTCCGCCCGCGCGGGGTCGTAGTCGGCGACGACCATCCGCTCGAAGAAGCCGCGGCGCGCGGCGATCCGCGTCACGGCCGTGCCGACACCGCCCGCCCCGATCAGCAGGATGCGCATGACTGGTCCTTCCGTCCGGTCCGGTGCGGGGGCCGCGCCCCCGTTACAGCCTGGCCCCCGGGTGCCCGCCCCGCACGGCGACGGGCCCGGGCCGGGCTCCTCCGCTCACGGAACCGCGCCCGGGGCCCCCGCTGGACCGCCGCCCGGGGCCCCGTCGCCCGCCTCCTGGCCGCTGAGGCCCTGCTCCGCCCAGATGACCTTGCCGGTCGGCGTGTAGCGCGTCCCCCAGCGGTCCGAGAGCTGGGCGACGAGGAAGAGCCCCCGGCCGCCCTCGTCGGTCGCCGCCGCCCGGCGCAGATGCGGGGAGGTGCTGCTCCCGTCGGAGACCTCGCAGATCAGATTGCGCTCGTACAGCAGGCGGACCCGGACCGGGTCGCTGCCGTAGCGGACCGCGTTGGTGATCAGCTCGCTCAGCACCAGTTCCGTGGTGAACGCCACCTCGTCCAGCCCCCATGCCTGGAGCTGCCGCAGACACGCGCCGCGCACCGGGCCCACCGAGGCCGCCTCCCGGGGCACGTCCCACTCGGCGACCCGCGAGGGGTCCAGCCGCGCGGTCCGCGCCACCAGCAGGGCCACGTCGTCCCGGCGGTCCGCGTCGGGCATCGCCCGCACCACCGCCTCGCACATCTCCTCCGGGGTGCGGTCCGCCAGCGAGGCGAGCGTACGGCGCAGGGTCCGCAGGCCCTCGTCGATGTCATGGCCCCGCCGCTCCACCAGCCCGTCGGTGAACAGGACCAGCCGGCTGCCCTCCGGAAGCACCCACTCCGCCGTGTCCACCGGCAGCCCGCCGAGGCCCAGGGGCGGGGCCACCGGCACGTCCAGGTACTCCACCGTGCCGTCCGGCAGCACCAGCGCGGGGGAGGGGTGGCCGGCCCGGGCCATGCTGCACGCCCCCGACGAGGGGTCGTACACCGCGTACAGGCAGGTCGCCCCGGTGATGCCGTCGCCCGCGCCGCCGCCCGGCTCGTCCTGGTCGATCCGGCTGACCAGCTCGTCCAGATGGGCCAGCAGCTCGTCCGGCGGCAGGTCCAGGGTGGAGAAGTTGTGGACCGCCGTACGCAGCCGGCCCATCGTGGCGGCAGCCTGGAGCCCGTGCCCCACCACGTCCCCGACCACCAGCGCCACCCGTGCCCCGGGCAGCGGGATCACATCGAACCAGTCGCCGCCGACCCGTGCGTGGGACGGCAGGTACCGGTACGCCACGTCCAGCGCGAGCTGCCGGGGCATCACATGCGGCAGCAGGCTCCGCTGAAGGGTCTCCGCCATGGCGTGCTCACGGCCGAACCGGCGCGCGTTGTCGATCGCCACCGCCGCCCGCGCGGCCAGCTCCTCGGCGAACGACAGCTCGTCGCCCTCGAACGGCCGGGTCCCCTTCCCCCGCCAGAAGGCCACCAGCCCCAGCACCGCGTCCCCGGACCGCAGCGGGGCCACGACCAGCGAGTGGATGCCGTACGCCAGGGCCGCCGCCGCGCCCCGCGGGTCCTGGGCCCGCCAGCCGGAGGCGGCCGACAGATCGGGGACGACCACCGCGTGCAGATCGGCGAGCGCCTCCTGCATCGGCGTCCCCGGCGCGGCGAACCTGATCACGTCCCCGACCGGCTGGAACGGGTGGTCCTCGCGCACCCCGCTGACCGCCGCCCGCCGCATCTCGGCGACCGCGCCGGACGGCTCGTCGCCGCGCAGCACCGAGTCCAGCAGCTCCACCGTCACGAAGTCCGCGAACCGGGGGACCACCGCCCGCGACAGCTCCTCGGCCGTCTCCCGCACATCCAGGGTGGTGCCGATCCGGGCGCCCGCGTCGTAGAGGATCGTCAGCCGCTCCCGGGCCGTCTCGGCGGTCCCGGACAGCCGGCGCAGCTCGGTGGTGTCCCGCAGGGTGGCCACATTGCCCGCGTTGCCGCCGTAGGGGGCGGTGGGGCGGGTGTTCACGGAGACCAGGCGGTCGCCGACCAGGTGCACCTCGTCGCTGACCTCCCGGTCGGAGACCAGCAGCCGGGTCACGGCGGGCGGCAGGCCCAGCTCGGAGACCCGCCGCTCCACCGCGTCCGGGGGCAGCCGGAGCAGCCGCTGCGCCTCGTCGTTGGCGAGCACCAGGCGGCCGTCCGCGTCCACGATCACCACGCCCTCCCGGACGGCGTGCAGGACCGCGTGGTGGTGTTCGTACATCCGGGTCATCTCGGCCGGCCCGATGCCCCGCGTCTGCCGCGCCAGCCGGCGGCTGACCAGGACGGCGCTCACCGTGGCGAGGGCCAGTGCCGCGAGGCCGGAGCCCAGCAGCACCGGGAGCTGGCGCTCGACCGCGTTGCCCACGGTCTCGATCTGCACCCCGGCGCCGACGAGCCCGACGACCCGGCCGTCCGCGTCCGTGACCGGCACGAACGCGCGCGCCGCGTCACTGGGCGCGCCCTCGAAGATCTCCGTGAAGGTCTCCCCGCCGGCGGCCCGCTCCACCCCGTCCGTCCGGGAGCCGACGAGCTCCGGTTCGGTGTCCGCGTACCGGGTGCCGTCCGGGGCGGTGATGGTGACGAAGTCGACGCCCGCCTCGCGGGCCGCCGCGCCGACCGCCGCCTGCATCCCCGTGGTGTCCCGGCCCGCCAGGGCGTCCGCCATGCCCGGCGAGCGGGCGAGGGCCGCGGCGGCGGCGAGGGAGCGGTTGCGGGCCTCCTGCTCGCCGTCGTGGGACGCCTGGAGCAGCAGGGCCACCACGGCCGCGGCGATCAGCACGACGGCGACCACGACCTGGAGCAGCAGCACCTGGCCCGCGACCGTGCGCACGCCCAGCAGCGACTGCCCCGCGGACGGGGTGCGCCGAGGGCGCGGGGACGTCTTCCCGGTCAACGAGCCTCACTCCCGGACCCGGCCCCGGGGCCCGCCCCGGTCCGGGGGCGGGCCCGCCGCGGTCCTGTGGCGAGCGACAGAGCCTGTGTCTGGTGTTCTCCCCATCATGCGACGCCGGATTCCCACCCCGCAGACCGGGATTCCCGCCCCGCGGGCGGGGCCGCGGGCCGCCGGGACGGCCCGCGGCCCCTGCCCGGAGGGCTCGCGGCCCCGGCGGGCCGGGCGCGGCTACACGCTCAGCGCCTCCCGCACCGGGCGTTCCGCGTCCGGGCCGCCGGTGCCTGAGAGGGTGGTGCGGCCCGCCTCCAGGACCCAGTAGCGGGCGGCGGCGCGCAGGGCGAAGCCGAGATGCTGCTCCACCAGGAGGACGGAGAGGCCGCCGGAGCGGGCGAGGGTCAGGATCGTCTCCTCGATCTCGGCGACCACCGACGGCTGGATGCCCTCCGTCGGCTCGTCCAGCAGCAGCACCCGCGGCCGGGTGACCAGCGCCCGGGCGATGGCGAGCTGCTGGCGGTGCCCGCCCGACAGCAGCCCCGCCCGCCGTCCGGACAGCGTCCGCAGGGCCGGGAACAGGTCCAGCGCCTCGGCGACCGCCTCCCGGCCGCCGCGCCGGCCGTCCGCGACCAGGCGCAGGTTCTCCGCCGTGGTCAGATGCGGGAAGGACTGCTGCCCCTGCGGCACGTACGCCATCCCGCGCGCCACCCGCTGGTGCGGACGGAGCCGGGTCACGTCCTCCCCGTCGAGGCGGACCGTCCCCGACCCGGGGACCAGCAGGCCCGCCGCCGCCCGCAGCAGGGTGCTCTTGCCCGCCCCGTTGTGGCCCAGCACCGCCGCCACCCCGTCGCGGGGCACGGACACGCTCACCCCGTGCACCACCGTGCTGCGCCCGTATCCGGCGCGGACGTCCTCGATCTCCAGCATCACGCCTCCCCTCCCGCCGCCGCGACCGCCTCCGCGCCGGACTGAGCCCCGGCCCCGGCCGGGCGCGGCGGGTGCCCGAGGTAGACCTCCTGGACCCGCGGGTCCAACTGCACCTCGGCGACCGTGCCCTCGCTGAGCACCCGCCCGGCGTGCAGCACGCTGACACTCCGCGCGAAGGCCCGCATGAACTCCATGTCGTGTTCGATGACGACGACCGTCCGCTCCCCGCTGATCCGCTCCAGCAGCTCCCCGGTCGCCTGCCGCTCGTCCTGGCTCATCCCCGCCACCGGCTCGTCCAGCAGGAGCAGCCGTACGTCCTGGACGAGCAGCATGCCGATCTCCAGCCACTGCTTCCGGCCGTGCGCCAGGGTGCCCGCCGGGACCCCGGCCAGCGCGGTGAGCCCGACGGCCTCCAGGGCGCGCTCCACTTCCGGCGGGGTGTTCCCGCGCCGCCGGAGCATGGTCCAGGCGGAGCGCCCGGCGCCCGCCGCGATGTCCAGGTTCTGCAGGACGGTCAGCTCCTCGAACACGGTCGCCGTCTGGAAGGTCCGCCCGATCCCGGAGCGGGCGATCCGCTGGACGCTGCGCCCGAGGAGCTGCTGCCCGCCGAAGGTCACGGAACCGGTGGCGCGCACCAGGCCGGTGACCGCGTCGACGAGAGTGGCCGAGGCGGTGTTCCTGCCGCCGCCCACGCTGACCAAGCTGATGGACCAGCTCGTCGACGACAACCTCGTCCACCGCCGGGTCGACCCCCGGGACCGCCGCCGCATCCTCGCCCATCTGACGCCGCGCGGCCTCACCCGCTTCCGCCGCCTGGACCGGCTGGTCCGCGCCGCGGCGCCGCCCCTGCCGGCCGAGGACGGGGAACTGCTGCGCACCCTGCTGCTCCGGCTGATCGGCACGCTGGACGGCGACGGCGACGGCGACGGCGATGGCGATGGCGACCCGCCCGGCGCGGTGCCGGCGGGGCTCAGGCCGGCGGATCGGCCCGCAGGGAGCGCCAGATGAGGTCCGGCAGCAGCCGGGCCGCCTGCGCCAGGTCCGCGTCATAGGTGTGCGACAGCCAGCGGCGGGCCGTCTCCGCGACCGGGCCGATGACCAGGACCTCGATCAGCGGCGCGGGCACGGGCGCGATCTCGCCCGACTCGATCCTCGGCAGCAGCCAGCGCGCGATGGCCTCCTGCAGGGGCTCCTTGGCCGCGCGGATCTCCTCCGCGTGCGAGGTGAGATACCCCGCGTAGGCGGAGGCGTGGATGAACAGGGCGGCGTCCGGATGCTCCTCGGTGAACCGCAGATACGCCCGGACCAGCGCGCGCACCCCGGTGCGGCCGGTACGGGACCGGGTCAGCGCCTCGACCACCGCGTCGCACAACTGGTGCATACAGCGCGTGTACAGCGCGGCGGCGAGACCGTCGAAGCTGCCGAAGTGGTGGTACAGGCTGCCGAGGCTGACCCCGCTCGCCTCGCTGACCGCGTTGACGGTGAAACCCTGCTGCCCGGACGCGGCGTACACCTGGAGCGCGGTCGTGAGCAGGCGGTCGACGGTGGCCTCGCCACGCGGTTGCTTAGGAGCCACAGTTCGATTCCGTCGACGTCATGCGCTACAGCCTAGTGCCGCCTCGGGCAACGTTCGCCCCGTCGTGACGTGTCGCCCGGTTGCTGCGCCGGGCGGCGCCGGGCGGCCAGAATGATCACGTGGCTGAACACGTGCAGGTTCGTGAGATCGATGACGACGAGGGAAGACGGCTGCTGCGGGTCGTCCGCCGGGGCACTGGGGCGGTGGTGACCTGGCGGCGGGCCCAGATGGTGCTGCTGTCCGCTCAGCGCATGCCGGCGGCGAAGATCGCTGAGGTGACGTTCACCAGCGCGGGCCGGTTCCGCGACGTGATCCACAACGTCAATGCCGACGGCTTCGAGGCGCTCTAGCTGGTTCTCGATCTTCCAATGCCCTCGGAACCAGCCGGAGATCTGTTCGCCGGTGGCGGCTCCGGGCGGGAGACTGGTGACGAAGGTGAGCCGTTCGATCGTGATCTTCTTGCTGGTCAGGTCCATGCGCCAGCGCATCACGCGCAGGGCCTGGCGGGCGCCCGGGTAGTCGAGGTGCCGGAAGGCCACGGTCTTCAGGTGCCGGACCTCGAGCCGGTCCCGGCCACGAGTGCGGTCCTTGTGGTCCAGGCCGATATCGTGCCACGGTAGTTTCCTCAATTGCCGCAGCAGGCCCGGGTGGTTGCCTTTGACGACGGCGATGTAGTGGGCGCCGTGGTTGTGCAGCCAGTGAGCCGTTTTCATCCTGAATAGCTGCAGGTCAGCAGGGCGCGGACGGCTTGGATGATGGTGCTGATGCGGCGGGTGGAGCATTTGGCTCGCCGGAGGATCCGCCAGGGCTTCAGCTGTGCGAAGGCGCGTTCGCCGGGGGCTCTCAGTCTGGCGTGGTCGCGGTTGAACTGCTGGTAGTGCTCGGGCTGTTCGCGATAACGGTAGTACGAGGTACGGACGGTGGCGCCGGCGCCCTGGCAGGCGCAGTCCACGAGCACGAGGGGGCCTTGACCCGGAATCTTGGACACGGGTTATGCGGCTGGGGCCAGGGTAGTTGATGTTGTGTCGAGTGTGGTCTCGTAGGCGATGGGGCTGCGTTGTCCGAGGCTGGAGTGGCGGCGTCGGGTGTTGTAGCAGTGCAGCCAGCGGAACAGGTCGAGGCGGGCTTCGCGCTCGTCGGCCCAGGCACTGCGGCCCTGAAGCGTCTCCCGTTTGCAGGTGGCGTTGAAGGACTCGGCGAGCGCGTTGTCCGCCAAGCTCCCGACGGCGCTCATGCTCTGGATCATGCCTGCGCGGCGGCAGGCGTCAGCGAATGCCCGGCTGGTGTACTGGGCGCCGTGGTAGGTGTGTATGACGGCGCCGGCGAGGCTGCCGCGGCACCGCTCGGCGGCGGCCAGGGCATCGGTGACCAGTTCGGCACGTACGTGGTCGGCGATCGCCCAGCCGGCCAGGCGCCTGGAGGCGAGGTCGATGACCGTGGCCAGATACAGGAACTTCCCGCCGGCCAGCGGGAGATAGGTGATGTCGCCGACGTACTTCGTGTTCACTGCCACGGCGGTGAAGTCGCGGCCGATGAGGTCGGCTGCTTTCGTGGCGGCCGGATCCGAAATGGTGGTGCGGTGCTTCCGGCGCAGCCGCAGCCCGGCCAGCCCGATCTGGCGCATGATCCGGGCGACCTTCTTGTGGTTGACCAACTCGCCTGTCTCCCGCAGTTCGGCGGTGATCCTGGGGACGCCGTAGGTGCCGTCCGAGTCCCGGTGAACCCTGTGTATCCGGGCGGCGAGCTTCGCGTCGGCCGCCTGCCGGGCCGCCCGGTCGGCTGCGCTCCTGCGCCAGTGGTAAAGCTCGGTATCTCCGGCCGGCGTCCCCGGGGCCGGCCTGCCCCGGCGGCCCGTACCCAGTTCCGCAGTGTCTCCGGGTTGACATCCAGATCAGCGGCGACCGACCTGATCCTCGCTCCGGGCCGCGACCGGTACAGCGCGACCGCATCCGCCTTGAACCCGGCGGGGTAGTGCTTCATGACCACGAGATGTCCGTTCTCAGATCCTCAAGATCCAGTGTCTCGTGTGTCCAAGATCCGGGGTCAGGACCCAGGATCTGCCTGGTCAGACAGGCCAGGACGATGCCGTGAGCCCGGGTGCCGGTCAGGTCATGGGTCTGGGGTGCCGCGCGGGAGAACCACATTGGTGTGCCGTCAGGCCGGGCGATGACCTCTACGTTCATGCCCAGGCTCGGCTCAATCGGCCCCCGCTGTCGCCCCGTCCACACGACGGTACGCACACACCACAGGCCGGTCGACGGGGTTTCGCACACAGTTCCCCCGCCGACGCGCCCGTCTGCCAGCATGGCGGCATGAGCGACCCCCGGGAGGCGGCGCCCGCCGGGCAGGTCTTCGACCTCATGGCCACCCTCAACGCCTCCGTCGCCGAGGCGAAGAAGACGCGCGGCGAGAGCGGCGGGCACGCCGACGTCCACGACATGCTCACCAAGAAGAAGCCAGCGGCCAAGAAGACGACCACGCAGAAGACCGCGGCGGAGAAGAGGACGACGACGGCTGCGCGGCCTAAGAAGGCCGGCTGACCCCACGGCGTTCTGGCCGGCAGAGCTGGGAAGCGTTCACTCGGCCCGCAGCCACGCCAACCGTCGACGTCACCACCGCCGCCTGACAGTGAGGCTCTTTCATCATCGGTCTGAACTGGCCAAATGCAGTGTGGGCACGGCTTGGACGAGGCCGGTGATCCGGGTGGTCGAGCATCGGAGCTTGCGAAGGAGCCGCCAGGGCTTGAGGTGGCCATGGCCTGCTCCACGAGGGCGCGGATCTTCGCGTGGGACCGGTTCACCGCCTGCTGACCGGTGGAAAGATTCTCCCACCGCCCCCGGCAGGGGTGCGGACCGTGCCGCCGGCACCTCGGTAGCCCTTGTCGGCCCAGCATGGGATGTCGGCCTCGGCGAGGGCGTCGACGATGCCGTGTTCGCGGGCCGCGCGAACATCGTGGACGGCACCGGGCAGGGCCGGTGAAGCCCACAGCAGCCGGCCGAAGGGATCGGCGAGGACCTGCACGTTCATCCCGTGCCTCTTGTGCTTCCCCGAGTAGAAGGGCCGGTCCGCGGCGATCCGGTCGATCGGCAGCAAGGTCCCGTCCAGCAGCACGAACGCCTTCGACGATGCGGCCCGGACCGCCTCCGCGAGAGTCGGCGCGAGAGCGGCCAGGATCTCGACGGCCTCGGTGACATACCGGTACGCGGTCGTCGTCCCGATGCCGAACCCGGCCGCGAGCTGGGCATACGGGTGGCCGTTGCGGAGATGGGCAAGAGTGAGCAGCGCCTGCCGGCCGACAGTCAGGCGCCGCCACCGGGTACCGAGCTCCCGGCGGCGTCGACGGAGCTTGGCGGACAGGAAGCGCAGGGCGGAACTGGACACGTCGACGCCCGACGGGTAGACAAGCACACGAAGCCTCTGGTGGAGACGGTTCTCTTGGTCGAAAACCCATCTACCAGGGGCTTCACCCGTCTGTCATCCCAACAGTCGTACTCCAGAGCCAGGTTGGAAAAGGCTCCGTGCCTGCACCTGCATCCGGACCTGTCTGCCATGACCGGCCATCACCGGGCGATCCCACCCAATCCGCAAACACGCACGGTCCCTGACGGACCCTCACGGAGGATCGAGGCTAAGTACAAATTACTCATCCGCCCTGACCGCGTGTTCCCGAATCTTGAGTTGGGCCACCCGCTTGACGGGTGGTCAACTTCCGCAAAATCCACGGGACTTAGACGGTTTGAGGAAACATTCCAGCCGGTCTGAGTTGCCATGGAACACAACAGGAGGATTACTGTGGGTAGCGAGTCTGTGCTCCTTGAAAGGCCGATGGAGCTGGTGGATTCCACCGAGGTGCAAGGTGTTTTCTTCGAGGAGATTGAGGAGAACATCGATCCGGAATGGTCTGCCTATTTCGTGCCGAACCACAACGAGATCGTCGTCCTCTGAAGAACGTCGGCTCAGTACTCTCATGCGATCCTGAATTCATGTAGCGCATGAGGCCCGCCGGTCGGAGATTACCCGCATCAGATTAGTCTCCGACCGGGCGGGGTCGTTAGGTGCCCTGCAACCCGCTTAAATTCACTTGACAGATTGGTGCTCGCCGTGAATCTAGGTGACCTCATCAGCCCGATGTCACCTGACGAATTCAGGAACGGACTGCTTGGGCAGCGGCAGCACATCTTTGATGGGCCTGCTACCAGGTTCTCCAAAATGCTCCCGTGGGCGGAGCTGAACAGAATTCTGCGCTATCATTATCTGGACAGCACCCGTATCAGGCTTACGGCCAACCATAAAGCAGTCCCCCAGGACGAATACAATCCTTATGTACCTACGTTCCCGGGAACACGTTCACCGGCTCGGCATCGGGAACTGGACGTCGGGGCGCTAACCAGACTTCTGGGCGCTGGGGCGACGATGAAGATCAGAGCAATCGACGAGCTTCATGAGCCGATTGCTCGGCTCGCGGCTTCGGCCGAGCAGATCGTCCGCGAGCGGGTGAGCATTGATGCTTTCATTTCTTGGGGCGAGACTCCGGGATACGGTGTGCACTGGGATCCGGACGAAGTGCTGGTTATCCAGGTTCATGGGCGTAAGAACTGGGCGGTTTACGGGCCGACGAAGCCATGGCCTCCCATTGTCGGGAGTTCTGTTTTCGGACCTGGAAGCCCTGATGACGCACCGGAAGACCCATTGCAAAGACTTGTCCTGACTACGGGACAGATGCTGTTCATACCCCGTGGCTGGTGGCACGAGGTGACCCCTATCAATGAGCCTTCGGTGCATCTCTCGCTGCACTTCGCGCGCAGTACCGGACTCGACCTGATCACATGGCTCGCCGCCCGCATGGACGAAGCCGTCCTCCAGCAGGATCTGCCACGTCCGGCAGAAATGCCGGAACGATCCCGGCAGTACCTGCAGCTTTTTCGAGAGGCAGTACTGAGCCGCCTCAGCAGCCCAGCGCTACTCGATGCCTTCTTCACTTCACATGACGGCGCGCTCCCCTGCCGAGACGCATTCAACCTTCCTGAAGCCCTGAATTCGGACGGGTTCCCGCAGTCCCAGGACTACTGGGTTATTTGGCTGGCATCGAGCGCCATCCTCACCTCCGAAAAGCAGGAAACCACAATTCACACAGCTGGGCGCCGCTACCGCTTCGCGGCCGAGTGGCTGCCCGCTCTGACAGTTTTGGCTCAAGGTGAGCCGCTCAGTATTGAGGACATCGGTCGCCGTGCCGGCATGGCGACCGACACTGTGCGGAAGATCGTCGCGGAACTACTCACCGAAGGACTTGCCGCCGTCAAAAGAACAGCCCCAGGCAGCACCGTGCCCTTTGGAAACCTGCCCAATGCTGACCCGGACGCGGCCAGGCAGCCCCCACAGGGAAAGGAAACATCCACGTGATGCACCTGGCACGGCCGGCCGCGCCGTTTACCCCGGAATTCTTCCAAGACCCATACCCCACCTACGCATGGCTGCGGGACAACGATCCTGTCTGCGCAGTCAGGTTGCCGGACAGCGGCATTCGGGTGTGGCTGATCAGCCGTTACGAGGATGTCCGCCAGGCACTCGCCGATTCCCGCTACAGTGCCAACCTGCGGTCCGCCGATGCCTCGTATACAGGGTTTGTGCCGCCATTTGGCAACCTCGATCCACCCGAGCACACCCGTGTGCGGAGATTCAGTGCCGGTGCGTTCACTGTGAGACGGCTTGAGCGATACGGCGAGACGGTCGCGCGGCTGACTCAAGAACTTCTTGCCGCGCTGCCGGAGAACGAGCAGGTCGATCTGCTGCGCTCATTCGCCTACCCGCTGTCGATCAGTGTCATAGCCGAGTTCCTAGGCGCACCGCTGTCGGACCACGATGACCTCCGCCGCTGGGCCGAGGAGAGCGTGAGCATGGAGGAACCAATCCGCGCGGCTGGGGCCCTGGCCCTGCAGGAGTACGCACGCTCACTGGTAGCCAACGTCCGCAGCACGCCGACGAATGGGCTGGTGGCAGAACTTATCGCGATGAGCGACCGGGACGGGCTCCTCACCGAGCAGGAGATCGTCGACCACGTGACCGGGCTCATTTTCGCTGGCCAGCACAACACCAGCGATGCTCTCGGTAACGGTCTCCTCGCGCTGCTGAACCACCCCCGCCAGTGGCAAGGAGTACAGGCGAATCCGGGGCTGGTAGACAGCGCCGTGGAAGAGATGCTGCGCTACGAGGGCTCATCGTGGACCTCACTCATCCGAATACCCACCCAGAACATCGAGCTCCATCACACGGTCATTCCCCGTGGGGACCTCGTATTCCTTGTGTTCGGCGCGGCCAACCGCGATCCTCAAGCCTTCATCGACCCTGAGGTATTCGATATAACCCGCTCCGCAGCCAATCACTTTGGCTTCGGCCGGGGGATCCACTACTGCGTCGGCGCCAACCTGGCCAAGCTGCAGATGCGCACCGCAATTGCATCCATCATTTCCCAGTTCCCCGCTATGCGGCTCGCGGTCCCTCGGGACGCAATCCGGTACCGCCCTGCATTGGTGAACCGCGGTCTCAGATCACTCCCCGTCCACACAGGCCACCGCGCCGCACCGCACACCAGTGTCCCGGGAGCATCTCTGGTGTGCCCAGCCCACTCGTCGCCGGTCTCGAAAGGCTAGCCGCCATGAAAAATAGTGACACCGGCTACCGCACCGTGGATGTGGCAGCGGCCAGCGACCTGATGCTGCCGTATGCCATCCGTGTCGCAGCCACTCTGCGGCTGGCGGACCTCATCGCCTCCGGAACCAGCCGCCTGGAAGACCTGGCCCAGGCCTCAGACACGCACATTGACACCCTCGGCAGGCTACTAAGGTTCCTCACCTGCCGGGGAATCTTTACGGAGCCCGTCCCGGGATTCTTCGCCGTCAACGAGGCTGCGCAGCCCCTGCAGGACGATCATCCGGGCCGCCTGCGGCTGATGCTGGACCTTAGTGAGGCCAGCGGGCGGATGAATTTGGCGTTGACCGACCTACTGGAAACAGTCAGGACCGGCGAGGCCGCCTACCCGCGCATGTTTGGGCGCACTCTCTGGGACGACTTCAACCACAACCCGGCACTGGGAGCGTCATTCGATCGAATCATGGCGAATCTGACGGCAGCTGTCGCGCCGGCCGTGGCAAATGTCCTCAAAAAAGCCAGCGCGCGCCATATCGCCGATGTCGGGGGAGGTAATGGCGTTCTCCTCGAAACGATCGTGCGAGAGCACCCACTGCTGCGCGGCACGCTCGTTGAGCTCCCGAACGCCGCAGGCGCCGCCCGTGCGAGATTTGCAGCTTCCAATCTCGCCGGACGTCTTGAAGTCATCGAAGCCGACTTTTTCGACCAGATGCCGCCCAAGGCCGATATCTATCTCCTATCCGCCATCCTGCACGGCCTGAGCGACGACAATGCGGTACGCCTCCTCACCCGGTGCGCGGAAGCCGTAGGAAATAATGGCTCCGTCCTCGTCATCGACGAACTCCTCACCCAGGACAACCAGCCGTGGGTGACTGCGATGGACCTGCAGCTCCTCGTTTTTGTCGGGGGCCGCCTGCGTACCCTGGAACACTTGGAAGAACTGGCCGCGGCCGCAAGCATGAATGTGCGCACCGTTCACCAACTTCCCGCCAACCGCAGCCTGCTGGAGTGCGTCCCCACAGCCGCCCCCCGGCACCAGGCGCGGAAGTAGAGACGGAGGCTCTCGTATGGAGCATGCACGGGTTTCTCTGGTGACCATGCCGTGGCAGGCCCTTGATGTGCCCTCCCTGCCACTTGGCCTGTTGCGGGCTGTCTGCACACGGGACGGCCGCCCGGCGCCGCAGACCCACTTCGCGCACCTGGAATGGGCGGACTTCCTCCTGGAGCGCAGCGGTGGAGCGATCAAACCACGCGACTATGCCCATGTCGCCGACGACTGCATTTTCGAGAATGTCGGGGACTGGGTCTTCTCCGGGGTCCTCCACGGGGATGACGCCTTCGGCCGCGAGGCCTTCGACGCCTACCTTGCCGCATCGGGGGACGATGTCGGTAAGGCATTCGAGATGCGCCAGTACGCGGAAGAGTTCGTCGGCCGGATCGCCGCCAAGATTCTTGCCGAGGACCCCCGCATTGTCGGCTTCACTACCACCTTCCAGCAGAACGTGCCGAGCCTGGCCTTGGCCGCCCGGCTTAAGCGCGAGCGGCCCAATCTCATCATTGTGTTTGGCGGCGGCAACTGTGACGGCATCATGGGAGCCACCCTCCACCGCTGCTACCCCTTCGTGGACTACGTCGTCCGCGGAGAAGGGGAAGAAGTCCTTCCCCGTTTGTTGCAGGCCATCGAGGAGAGTACATCCGTCGATGACATCCCCGGGCTGTGCTGGCGACACTCGGACGGCACCCCGGTGGCCAACACCGAGACCCGACGCACCGTGCCCCCCGGACGCATCCCAACGCCCGACTACGACGACTGGGCGCAGGAACTGCGTGCATCCGCAGTCCGCCGTTTCCTCCAACCGAAACTCCTCGCTGAGACCGCCCGCGGCTGCTGGTGGGGCGAGGCGCACCACTGCACCTTCTGCGGGCTCAACGGATCGTTCATGGTATTCCGCAGCAAGCCGGCCGACCGGGCCACCGAGGAACTGTCTCATTTGGTGAAGCGATACCAGATGTTGGACCTGGTCGTGGTCGACAACATCATCGACAACACCTACTTCGACTCGATGCTGCCCCGTCTTGCCGCTTTGGACTGGGACCTGCGGATCCACTACGAGATCAAGGCCAACCTCAAGCCGGAACAGGTCCTCGCCCTGCGCGACGCCGGCGTCGTGTACGTCCAGCCCGGCATCGAATCCCTCTCTACCCCGGTCCTCAAGATCATGGACAAGGGCGTCCATGGCGCCCACAACATCCGAACGCTGCGGGACTGCCACTCCGCCGGCCTTACCGTGGTGTGGAACTGGCTCATCGGTTTTCCCGGGGAAGAGCCCGGACACTACCGGCCAGCGATCGACCAGCTCCCGGCCCTGGTACACCTGCCCCCGCCACTATGCGTGGCCCGGATGATGCTGGAACGCTTCAGCCCCTACTTCAACAAGCCCGAACTGGGCTTCACTAACCGCCAGGCAAAGTCGACCTATCGCTACGTCTATGACCTTCCCGAGAAAGACCTCGACGATCTCGTCTACAGCTTTGACAGCGACCCAGCCGGCATCGACGGAGAGATCCTAGATGAGCTCCGGGCATCAGTCGCCCGCTGGGCCAACCAGCACCCCGAGAGCACCCTGGTCCGGCTCCTGGATCACGAGGGCCTGCACATCCAGGACCGCCGGCAAGGGTGGCCCCAGCGAGACCACCACATCAACGATTCCGCCCTCATTGCCGCCTATCTGGAATTCGAGCACGGCCGTTCGCTGGCCGGCACGCTCACTCGCCTGCGCGACCGCGGGATCTCCCTCGAGGAGAGCCGCCTGCAGACCTGGGCGGAGGAACTGGCCTCGGCAGGACTAATCTTCGCCGAGAGCGGGCGCTATGTGGCCCTGGCGACTGCCAGCACCCCCATCCGAAGGACAGCGGCTCCATGACCAAGACACAAAAAATGGCCGACGCACATGTCACTCCTCTGCTGCTCGGACTTGGCCCCCGCACCGAGCACCTATCCGGCTCCCTAGATGCGGGGGCCTTCACCCAGCTCGACATCGCTGCTCTCGCGATGCACGGATGCGACCGCCTGAAGATCAATTCCACAGTGGAACTCGGCCGCAACGCCGAGCACGACATACGCTTCATGCACCTGCTGCGTCAATCCGCCTCCCACGGCATAACCGTGTCTTGGCAAGCCGACGGCCTTCCGGACTGCCCTCCCAGCTACCTTCACCATCTTCCGCCTCCCCACAGCACACTGTCTGCGGACACTCAAAGCATGGTCGACCAGTGGCGGGACGAGTACACCTACGGCCTGTGCTATTACCGCCAAGGCCCCGGATTCTGGCAGATTCGAGACGGCAGAAGCGCAGGTCGGCGAGGACGCTTCACCGCCGTGGGTGAGAAAGTAATCCAGACCTTGGCGCAGCTCACCCAGCCAGCCGATGCCATGCACCTGCCTGAGCTGGCAACGGACATGCTCCAAAGCCTCCATAATGCTGGTCTTACCGCTCAGATCGGGCCCTGGGTGCTGCTCCTGCCCTACCGGCTGCGTAGATGGCCCATCCCTGCCTATGGCATCTGACACCCGGCCACCTCCAGTCTCACCGGAGGCCCGGTAGCGACAGGCCCAGGTCAGCATTCAATCCTCTTTACGACATAGCGGCGAATTGTGGCGGGAGAACACGATGGACTCATACCGCAAATCCACTCTGGCGGATCTAATTGCACCATTCCCTTTTGGGGATTTCCTTGAAGGTTACTGGGGCAAGAAGCCGCTCTTCCTGAAGGGCGAAAAGGCGCGGATTGCCGAAGTTTTCAATCGCCCCCTCGGTCATGATGAACTGATTGCAATAGCCCGTGATACTGCCAATGGCAATCACGGAAACTTTCGATTGTACGCCAGCTCGCCACCCGAGGCTGACAGGGAAACCAGAAAGCCTCTTCGCGCCGTCAAGATAGATGAAGTGGAAAGCATCCTTCAATCGTCCTCCAGTCTGCTGTTGGAGAATCTACGGGATGCTGTACTGCAGCAGTTCACCGACTCATGCAAGAAAGATATTGGCCATATAGGCCCGGTGCAGATCCGTTCTACTATAACACCAAAAGGTGGTATACATCCGCCTCATATAGACGCAACATGCTCGCTTTTTGTGCATTGTGAGGGCAGGAAGAGGTTTACCATCTCGCCGAGACCGGTGCTTGAATTCCCTATGGATGCTGCTGTGGTCACTGCCAACGGGGAGCTGTCTTGGAACAATCATCAACCTGAACCATGGGAAGCAGTTTCTAATATCGATGAAGGCTCATTCATAGAGTATGTCATGGAACCCGGAGACGTTCTCTACTTCCCAGCCGGCACGGTACACGCTACTGAGTCGCTTAGTGACATCTGCGCCGGCGTCAACTTTCAGTTTGTCCATACACCTACTCACTACGTCATTCTAGAGGCTCTGCGGAGATCTATGACCTCGAATGTCAACTGGCGGCGAATTCCGGCAATTCCAACGCGGGGGGAGGCTGGCCACCTGGATAGGTTGTCAATTTATCGACATTTCATGTCGGAGAGATTGGAGGAACTTTCCGAAGCTGTTGCCAGCATTAAGCCGGAGGATTTTTAGTCGCGATTTCTCTAATTGGGCGTTGTGTTTGGGCGGATCGGGGCTGCCAGTTACAATTTACGACCCAATCAGGGTGCAGCAAGATTTCCATGTCGGCATGGCCGATATTGAGAAAGAAGGGTCAAAGCATGGCGGAACAGTATGATTCTATAAATGCGCGACGATACGACTATCAAAGGCGACTGGAGATTTTTTCCCCGGAAAAGAACCAAGTAGCCGCACTATCGGGCGATCTGCATGGTCTGAAAGTTATGGATCTTGCGTGCGGAACCGGACTGTATTCGCGGTATGCCAAGAGGGCTGGAGCGGACAAGGTCGTCGGCGTCGATATTTCGGCCAACATGCTCAAAGTTGCCCAGAAGATAGAAGAGTCCGCCCCTCTGGGGATTACCTATCGCCTGGGTGATGCCTCCAGAATGGAGAAGATCGACAACTTCGATCTTGTGCTTGCCATTTACCTCTTTAATTACGCAAGAACTCTATCGGAACTACAAGAAATGTGCACTTCCGCTTTTGCCAACCTGCGCCCCGGCGGGCGCCTCGTAGCGCTGACCATAAATCCGCTGTACGATATGCGCAAGCCTGTATGGAAGGGGTGGTATTCGCCCTTTACGGCAGAGTATGCCGAGGATGACTGCACTCGCTACGCTACCAGGGTCGAATCATCCTGCATTACATACTACAGGCGTGGATTCTCCGCCTACGAAGAATCTCTATCATCGGCCGGGTTCGAGCAACAGGAATGGCACCCCATCTCAGTCCCGCCAAGTCTCCTGGCCGGCCCTGACGCGAGTGAATGGATAGTTCTCGAAAAAAACCCCCCGATGATCGCGCTGAGCGCCCAGAGGCTGAGATCGTAAAATAGCCTGCTGTCGGATCTCTAAGACCGTGTCCTATGTGGTGAGGCGGACGAGGCGCTTGTAGCAGCAGATGGCTGCGGCGAGGCCGAGAAAGGCCAGGTAGTTGCGGGGGTGGC